>VBGO01000036.1 GCA_005882525.1 Chloroflexota bacterium | reverse complement strand
TTCTACATTTCTTTTGCCGGCACCGTCACCTACCCGACGGCGCACGGCGTGATCGGGGCGGCCAGTATCATCCCGCTGGACCACATGCTGGTCGAAACCGACTCGCCGTTTCTTCCGCCGCAGAGCCGGCGCGGGAAGCCCAACGCGCCGCGCTACCTGGTCGAGACGGTGGCGCGGATCGCCGCGCTGCGCGGCACGACGGAAATCGAGGTCGGCCGGGCCACCGCCCAGAACGCCACCACCCTTTTTCGGTTGAACCACGCCGGCCCGTAAGCGCGCGCTCGAGCTGACCGATGCCTCGGTGATCCGGGGCGTGGCCCGCCGCTTCGGGGTCCGGTACCTGCGCCGCTGGGGACAGAATTTCCTCGCCGACCGGCAGCAGCTCGCTCGCATCGTCGAGGCTCTCGAGCTCGCCCCCCAGGATCACATCGTCGAGGTCGGACCGGGCCTCGGCGCCCTGACCGTCGAGCTGGCGGGCCGGGCGCGCGCGGTGACGGGGGTCGAGGTCGACCCGGCCTGCGTCAAGGCGCTGGGTCTCACGCTGCGTAATCGGTCCAACGTCCGGATCATCGAGGCCGACATCCTGCGGACCGCCGTCGGCGAGCTGCTCCCGTCGCCCTACCGGGTGGCGGGCAACATTCCGTACAACCTGACCGGGGCGCTCTTCGTCCACCTGCTCGAGCAGCCGCAGCCGCCCGCGCGCATCGATCTCCTGGTGCAGCGCGAGGTGGCCGAACGCCTGGTGGCCCCTCCGGGTGCCTGGAGCCTCGCCACGCTGGGTGTTCGGATCTACGGTCGGCCCGAGCTCACGCTGCGCGTCCCGCGCAGCGCGTTTTACCCGCCGCCGCAGGTCGACTCCGCGCTGGTCCGCATCATCCCCGACCCGCAACCGGCGCTTCCACGCGCCGACTTACCCGGCTTCTTCGATTTCGTCACACCGTTCTTCCAGGCTCGTCGCAAGCAGTTGCCCTTTGTGCTCGGACGGCGGCGGGGGGTCAGCGGGGCGGAGGCTCGCGACCGGCTGGCCGTTATAGGCATCGACCCGGCGCGCCGCGCCGAGACCCTGTCACTCGAGGAATGGAGGCGACTTTTCGAGAATGAGCGCGCGAACTGACAACTAGTTACGATTTAGGCGCTTTGAAGCAGCCAGACGAGGTGGGCGCGGTCCGAGACCCTCGCGACATCATCCTTCCTCAACCGGGCTTTCGCACGGTGCTCGCCAACCACGATTTCCGGTTGATCTGGTCCGCGCAAGTCGCCTCCCAGCTGGCCGACAAATTCTTGATGTTCGCGCTGCTGATCCTGACCTACAGCATCAGCCGGGCGAGCACCCACGGCGCGGCGCTCTTTCTCGCCTACACCTTTCCATCTGTGTTCCTAAGCCCACTGGCCGGCGTGTATGCCGACCGCCACGACAAGAAGAAGTTGATGCTCTTCACCAACGCCATCCGAGGTGGCTTGATCCTGCTGATCCCGCTGAGCCAGATCACCCCCTACTTCGAGCATGTCACCTGGCACCTCTTCGTCATCATCTTCCTGTTTGCCTCCGTCGGTCAGATCTTTGCCCCGGCCGAAGCCGCGTCCATCCCGTTCATCGTGGGGCGGGAGGAGCTGATGACGGCGACCTCGATGTTCACCAGCACGGTAATCGTCACCCTGCTGATCGCCGTGCCGCTCTCCACGTTCGCGGTCCGCTTCCTCGGCACCGACTCGCCGTACTGGATCGCCGCCGCCCTCTTCCTGACGGCGGCCTGGTTGATCTACCTGGTCAGGACTGATCTGCACGTCCGCACCCACGAGGCACCGGCCGGGAAGACCGACATCCTCTACGAGCTTCGCGAAGGCATCGGCTATATCGCGGCGCGGCCCCTGGTGCGCTTCGCCGTGGTGCAGTTGAGCCTGACGATTGCGGTGATCTTCTCGGTCTTCGTGCTGGCGCCCAGCTACATGAGCACGGTGCTGCGCCTGCAAGCGACCGACGTCTACCTCTTCCTGGCGCCCGCTGTCATCGGCATGCTCGGCGCGGCGTTTTACCTCGGCCAATATGGCCGCCACTACCGGCGCAGCCGGCTGCTGATCGGCGGCCTGCTCTCGGCCGGCCTCACGCTGATGCTGATTGCCGTCGTGCCCTACCTGTTGGAGCAGCTGGGCGCCGGCTGGTTGATGGTCTGGTTTCCCGTGGTTTTCGGCTTCATCGGGGGGCTGGAGTTCGGCATGCTCTTCATCCCGGCCTTCACGGTCTTGCAGGAGAAGACCGAAGCGGAGTTGCGCGGCCGCATCTTCGGCGCCATGTTCACGGTGGTCAACGCCGCCGTCGCCATCCCGATCCTGCTGGCCGGCGGTCTGGCGGACCTCTTCGGGGTCACTCGGGTCATCTTCGGCATGGGCGCCCTGCTGGTGGCCAGCGGCGTGATCTCCGCCCTGGCCGGCCGCCGCAGCCCGCTGGTGCCGCCCACCCTTTCAACGAACGGCAAAGCGCCGGTATAATCGCCTCCGTTACGCGGGCGCATAGCTCAGTTGGTACGAGCGCTTCCATGACAAGGAAGAGGTCACAGGTTCGACTCCTGTTGCGCCCACCACGCAGCTCGATGTCCATCTGATCTCGTGGCCGCCATGAAAACCGACCTTGAGGCGCTTATTCAGGAGGTCACGGTCGCCGGGTCGCACTTACGCGGTCCGGACGCCGAGACCTGGGCGGCCCAGCTCGATCGAGATCACGACCGCATCCAGCAGGGTTTAGGCTGGCTCCTCGAAAATGACCCGACCGTCGGACTGGAGCTTGCGCTCGCTTTACCCGACTACTGGCATCTTCGCGGGCAGTGGGCGGAGGGAAGAGGCTGGCTCGAGCGTTTGCTGGCTGCGGTCAGGGATCCGACCCCGACGTTGCGGTGCCGGGCCCTGAGTAGTCTTTCTGGCCTTGCCTTCCGACAGGGCGACAACGAGACCGCACGGGACCGCGCGAGTGACGCGCTGGCCATTGCGCGAGGCTTGGGTGACGCGCGACTAATCGTGGGTGCGCTAACCCGCCTCGCCCGGGTGGGTTTGCGGGACAACAACCCGCGCCAGACCATCGCCTTGAGCCGTGAAGCGATGGCGCTCGCGGATGCAGCCGGCGACGAGGAGCTGTCGCTTCCACCGCTTCACTGCCTCGCCGAGGCGACTCGCATGGCTGGTGATTACGAAGGAGCCAGGGATCTCTACCGCCGAAGCCTTGATCTCAACCGCAAGCGGGGGGATGACATGGCGATCGGCACGGAGACCAGTAACCTGGCGGCGGTTCAACTCCGGTTCGGAAACGTCGACGCCGCGGTCCGCCTTTGGCGCGAGTCGCTCCTGCTCGCCCATCGAACCGAGAACCGCTACCTCCTGCCTTATCCCGTCGCCGGCCTCGGCGAAGCGGCCGCCGCCCAACGCGACTGGGACCGAGCGGCACGGCTCCTTGGGGCGGCGAGCGGTCTGTTCAAAGCCAGCGGCGCCGCGATAGATCCCGCTGACGTTCCGGCTTACGACGCAGCGGTTGCCGCAACCCGAGCTGGGTCAACCGCTGCATTCGAACGCGCCTGGTCGTCTGGCGAGTCAATGACCGCAGATGAGATCGTCGCCTTCGCATGAGACGCCCACAGCGACAACAAAAGAGGAACTTGAATGGCAAATGAGCCTGCTACGCCGAAAACTCCGTCAACCAACATTCGCATCGAGCGTACATATCCGACATCAGCTGAGGAGGTGTGGCGCCTGTGGACCACCAGCGATGGGATCGAGTCCTGGTGGGCACCCGACGGCTTCAAGGTCGAGGTCCGCAAGCTCGAGCTCCGACCTGGCGGTGAACTCATCTACGCCATGACCGCGACCGGCCCCGAGCAGGTCGAGTTCATGAAAGGGGCTGGGATGCCGCTGACGACGGAGGCGCACAAAACATTCACGGAGGTGCTGCCAGCAAAGCGCATTGCCTACCGGTCCCTGATCGACTTCGTTCCTGGTGTCGACCCATACCAGGAGCTCACCGTCGTCGACCTGACGCCGAGCGGCGACAGCGCGAGAGTCATCATGACGATGGAACCGCTGCACGACGAGGTATGGACCGAGCGGCTGGTCAAGGGACGTGAAAACGAGCTCGACAACCTCGGCAGGGTCATTGAGCGTCGACACGCCGGGGTGAAGAAACCGTAACTCCAGCCGGCACGCGGTGACAGTCCGGGCGTCAGGAGCCGTTATACCGTCATGGCGTCTCGGGCGACCCGCCTTCGCCGCTGGCTGGCCCAGCTCCTCGACCATGTCCTTCTGCATGGTTTCTGGAACTAGGCGACCGTAACCGCTACCGTCTAGGGATGGCGGTCGATGCCGGTACCCTGTCCCTGGCCGACGTCCAGGCCGCGGCCGACCGGATCCAAGCCCACGTTTGGAAGACCCCAACCCTCGCCAACGAGGCGGTCGCCGGCGCCGGCGTCTGGCTGAAGGCGGAGAACCTGCAGCGGACCGGCTCCTTCAAGGTGCGGGGCGCTGTCAATGCCGTCCTCCAATTGAGCCCGGAGCAGCGTCGCCGCGGCGTCATCACCTTGTCGGCCGGGAATCACGGCATGGCGCTGGCATACGCGGCCAACGCCGTGGGGACGCCGTGCATGGTCGTCGTCCGGGAAGACGCAGCGGTGAGCAAGCTCGAGGCGATTCGCGGCTACGGCGCCGAGATCGTGCTGACGCCGCTGGCGCACTGGCAGGAGCGCCTCGAGGCGGAGCAGAAGGCACGGGAGCTGCACCTGGTGCACCCGTTCGACGATCCGGCGGTCGCGGCCGGGCAGGGAACGGTCGGCCTCGAGATCCTCGAGGCCGTGCCCGACGTTCGCACCGTGATCGTTCCGGTGGGCGGAGGCGGCCTGATCGCGGGCGTTGCGGTCGCCATCAAGCAGCAGCGGCCGGCGGTGCGGGTCATCGGCGTCGAACCCGAGCGGGCGCCCGCCGTCACTGAAAGTTTGGCCGCCGGGCACCCCGTGACTCCGTCTCGGCTGGACACCATCGCGGACGGCCTGGCGGCGCCCTATACCCGGCCGTTCAACCTGGCCCTCATCCAACGCTTCGTCGACGAGATCCGCACCGTCGGCGACGACGCGATCGTGGAAGCGCTCACCTTCGTCGCGCTGCGGGCCAAGCTGGTCGTGGAACCTGCCGGAGCGGCCGCCGTCGCGGCGCTGGTGGCCGATCCCACCATCGACCGGCCGGTCGTGGCCGTTCTGAGCGGCGGGAACCTCGACGGCCGGCGACTGGCTGGCTGGCTCGCACCTTAGGCGGATAAAAAATCCCCGGGGCCGACCCCGGGGATTGAGCGAAGGGCGATTCCACTGTGTTAACGCGGCCACCCCCCATCGCTTACGGCCATGGCGCATGCAATAATTTCGCTCGACCATGGCCAGCGCCCCAGCCGGCGACTCAAACCCGGCCGTTGTCCTCATCTTCGAGAACGATCCACGTCAGGCGATCGCCTATCAGGAGCTGTTCGCGGGTGCCGGCTACCAGGCGCAGGCCGCACTCCCCGATCAGGATGTCGAGCAACTCTGCTTGCGCCTTCAGCCGCAGGCGGTCCTGGTCGACATGGCCATCTGGGAAGCCGACGCGGCCTACGTCTTCGGTGTGCTCAGCGGTGCGCTGGGCTTCGAGCGACCGGTGATCATCGCGCTCAGCACGCTGCCCCACCAGGTACGGCGGGCCAAGAAGTTCGGAGCCGACAGCGTCTGGATCCGCGGCGTCGACGATGCGGCGGCCCTGCCACGACTGGCCGGCGACCTGCTCCAGCAGCGCCGCGAGGGAAAGCTCAAACCGCGCATCGCCTCGACGCCGCTCTAGTCACCGCGCCGGCCGAGCCAGGAGGCTGTGCTTTTCTTTACATGTCCTCGACTTCCGTTGATGCGCGGTAGGTTTTTCCCCAGCTAATCCTCTCGCTGGTGGATCGATGTGGATAAGCGAGACCGATGCTTGACAGGCAAGGAGCAGCGCGCATAATCAGTAGCGCGTCAGGGGAGATAGGTGGGAGAAACGATTGGGATCGCTCACGGTTTGAAGCAAACTGTTTCGCTCAAGATCTGCGCTCGGTCCGGCTGTGATGCCTCCGTCAAGAAGGTAACCGCCAAATACTGCAGCATTCGTTGTTGTGCGATGGACCCCAATCGGCAAGAGCGCCTTCGACGTCAGGCTCGGCGCGCACCGATCATTCCCCTGGCGCATCAGCTCCCTCTGATGTTCCAGGTCCACCGGGACATCGAGGCGTCGCTCGACGACCGCACGTTCGGCCGGGAAGACATCCCTGCCGGTCTGCAGCGGCTCCGCGCCGTCTAAACCGGCCCGTTCCGTTCCAACTCGCTCCGTATAATGCGCTGCACCCTGTAAGGGATCAGCCATGAGCGAAGACCTGGAAACCCTCCGCCATTCGACGGCCCATGTGATGGCGGCGGCTGTGCTGGATCTCTTTCCCGGCACGGTCATCGGCATCGGGCCGGCTACCGACGAGGGCTTTTACTACGACTTCGCCTTCAAAGACCGACTCTTGCCCGAGCAGCTGCCGAAGATCGAGGCCCGCATGCGCGAGATCATCAAGGCGGCGCCACCGTTCATCAAGGAAGAGCTCCCCAAGGCGGAGGCGGTGGCCCTCTTCGAGCGGCTGCACCAGCCGCTGAAGGTCGAGCTGATCGGCGACAAGGTAACCGACCCAACCGCCCGACTCTATCGAACCGGCGAGTTCGTCGACCTCTGCCTCGGTCCCCACGTGGCGAATGCGGGGAAGCTGGGCGCCTTCCGGCTGCTCTCGATCGCCGGCGCCTACTGGAAGGGCAGCGAGAAGAACCAGCAACTGACCCGCATCTACGGCACCGCCTTTCCCACCGAGACGGAGCTCGACGATCACTTGAAGATGCTGGAGGAGGCCGCCAAGCGCGACCACCGCAAGCTGGGAAAGGATCTCGATCTCTTTCTGATCGACGAGATGGTGGGCCGGGGGCTGCCGCTCTTGACCCCCAAGGGGGCCGCCATCCGGCGGCAGATGGAGGACTTCATCCTGAGGCTGGAGCGGCGCCAGGGTTACCAACACGTCAAGACGCCCGACATCGCGCGGCTCGAGATCTACAAGATGAGCGGACACTTCGAGCGCTACCGGGACTCGATGTACGCGCCCTCCGAGATGGAGGACGAGCAATGGCAGTTGCGGCCGATGAACTGTCCCCACCACATCCGGGTCTTTCAGCGCAAGGCGCATAGCTTCCGCGACCTGCCTCAGCGGATCGCCGAACTGGGCACCGTCTATCGCTATGAAAAGTCGGGCGAGGTCTCGGGGCTGATCCGCGTCCGGGCCTTCACCATCAACGACGCCCACATCTTTTGCCGGCCGGATCAGCTCAACGAGGAGTTCGAGCGGGTGATCCAGCTGATCCTGCAGGTCTACCGGGCTTTCGGCATCACCGACTTCTACTTCCGGCTCTCGCTGCGCGACGAGGTCAGCAATAAGTGGATGGGGGACCCGGCCGTCTGGCAGCGCGCCCAGGATGCCGCCCGCGAGGCGCTCCGCGCCTCGGGTCATCCGTTCGTCGAAGCGCCGGGCGAGGCGGCCTTCTACGGCCCCAAGCTCGACGTCCAGATCAAGGATGCCATCGGCCGGGAGTTCAGTCTCTCCACCAATCAGATCGACTTCCTCATGCCCGAGCGCTTCGGCCTCGAGTTCGTCACCTCCTCCCAGGCGATGGAGCGGCCGGTGATGATCCACCGGGCGCCGATCGGGTTGATGGAGCGGTTCATGGCCTACCTGATCGAGCGCTACGCCGGCGCCTTTCCCACCTGGCTGGCGCCCGTCCAGCTGGTCTTCATCCCGATCGCCGACCGGCACCTGGACGCCGTCGGCAAGCTCGCCGACGGGTTCCGGCAGCGCGACCTGCGGGTGGAGGTGGACGGCCGCAGCGAGCGGATGCAGGCGAAGATCCGCGACGCCCAGCTCCAGAAGGTTCCCTACATGGCCGTCGTCGGCGACAAGGAGCTGGAGGCGGGCACGCTCAACATCCGGCGGCGGGAGGGTGGCGACCAGGAGGCCGTCCGAACGGAAGAGTTCCTGGCGCGACTCGAGCGCGAAGCGGAGCTTCCGCTGGAGTGATATACTCGCGCGTGCCAAGAGAGGCTGTCCGAACTCTCACCTCCAGGCCGGCGCCAAAGAGGTCAAGCGGACCAAGATAGCCTCGAGGCTATCTTTTTTTGTGTTCGAAGGAGGCTTGATCCACGGCATTTAGAGAACTTCGCATCAACGACCAGATTCGCGCCGGTGAGGTTCGCGTCATCGATGATCGCAACGAGCAGTTAGGGGTTATGGCAACCGACCGCGCCAAGGCTTTGGCGGTCGAACGTGAGATGGACCTCGTGGAGGTGGCGCCGCAGGCCCAACCACCGGTGGCCCGAATCATGGATTACGGAAAGTTCAAATTCGAAAGCATCAAGAAAGAGAAAGATGGACGCCGCAAGCACAACGTCATCAAAGTCAAAGAAATGAAACTTCGTCCCAAAATCGGCGAGCACGACTTTCAGACGAAGTTCCATGCCGTCCGGTCATTCCTGGAAGAGGGCGACAAGGTGAAGCTGACGATCATGTTCCGCGGTCGCGAGATGGTGCATCAGGATATCGGAAAGAAGCTCCTGGACCGGATGGCGCTGGAGCTGAAGACGATCAGCACCGTCGAGCGGATGCCGCTGCTGGAGGGCCGGAACATGATCATGATCCTGGCTCCGGCCGGCGCCGCCGCGGCCGCCGCCCAGGCGCCGCCACCGCCGCAAGCCCAGGTACGGAAGAGTTAAAGGAGCGATCGATGCCTAAACTACGCACGCACCGGGCCTCGGCCAAACGGTTCCGGATGACCAAGACCGGCAAGATCGTGCGGCCGCATGCGCAAAAGAGTCACCTGCTCGGCTACAAGAGCCCGCGCCGGAAGCGGCAATACAGCAAGCTGCTGGTGTTGACCGGCAAGGACGCCCGGCGGCTGCGCCGCGCGGCGCCCTACATGAAGGAGCGGGACTGAGATGCCACGGATAAAGCGCAGCGTTCCCTCCCGCCGGCGTCACAAGAAGATCCTCAACCTCGCCAAGGGCTTCCGGATGACGCACCGGACGCTCTTCCGGCCGGCCAACGAGGCGCTGCTTCATGCGCTCGAGTACGCCTACCGCGACCGGCGGGCCCGCAAGCGCGACATGCGCAAGCTCTGGATCGCGCGCATCAATGCCGCCTCGCGCAGTCAAGGTATGCCCTACAACCAGTTCATGCACGGCCTCAAACTGGCCGGCGTCAACATCAATCGGAAGATGCTGGCGGACCTGGCCGTTCGCGATTCGCAGTCCTTCATCGAGCTGATCGCCGTCGCCAAGGGCGGCCCCAAGTCTTGAACTAGCGCAGAACAGTTGAACGCCTCTAGCGCGATGAATAGGGCGCGCCCGGAGGTTCAACCGAAATGACGGAGGGCGTCGCGAGCGAACTAGAGCGGCTCCGAGCGAGTGCTCGGGAGCGCATCCAGTCCGCAGCCGATCCCAAAACGCTGGAGGCGTTACGCGTGAGCCTTCTCGGGAAGAAGGGCGAACTCACCACGATTCTCCGACAGCTGGGAAGCCTGCCCACAGCGGAGCGTGCGGCGGCCGGCGCGGACGCCAATCAGCTCAAAGACGACATTTTCCGGTGGATCGCCGAGCGCATGGGTGGCGTGGAAGCCAAACGTCACGGCGCCCTGGGAGAGACCGAGTGGGTCGACGTGACCTTCGTCCCAAACCCGGTTCGCCGTGGCCACCTGCATCCCCTGTCGCTGATCCTGCGGGAGGTGAAGGCGATCTTCTCGCGGCTCGCCTACGAAGTCGCCCTCGGACCCCAGGTGGAGGACGAGTCCCACAACTTCGAGGCGCTCAACATCCCCCAGGAACACCCCGCGCGGGACACGATGGACAGCTTCTACGTCGACGCCGACGAGCTGCTGCTCCGGACCCACACCTCACCCGTGCAGATCCGGTACATGCAAAGCCACAAGCCGCCCATTCGGAT
>VBGO01000100.1 GCA_005882525.1 Chloroflexota bacterium | reverse complement strand
CGTAGAGCTTGCCGGCGAGCTCATCCATGTCTTTTTCGCTATCGCCCGAGGCGGCTGCGGCCGTTACACCCGTCGCGCTCGAGGGCGACCCATCGACCGCCGGGGCCTCGGGCTCGGGGGCACGCTGGACCATGACCGATGGCACGAACGCGGCGCCCGCGCTGGGCGCCGCCATGGCCTGCGCCTCCCAGGCGGCCGCGGCCCGCTGTACGGCGGCTGTCGCACCGGCCGCGACCGGCGCGAGCGGCAGCTCGTTACGGCTCAGCCCTGTGGGCAGGCGCTGGACGGACGGCGCCGGCGATTCCAGCCGGCGGCCCGGCTGGGTTTCCCTGGCCCGCGACGCCAGGGCCAGAGACGGCAGATGGCCGTCATCGGTAACGATGTTCGGCTCATCAGCCGCGGGCATCAGCATCGCCATCGGGTCGCGTTCGGTTAACACGGGAGCGTCGACGGCGTGGGTGGCGGCAACGCTCGTCGGCCGTGGTAATGCCTCGGCGGCGCTGCGATCGATACGGCGCCCTGCGGTCCAGCCGGTTGTTCGGGCGCCCTCTGCCGGAGCGACACTGATCGGGGCGATCGCGTCACTTGCCGATTCGGCCGAGCGCTGAACGCCGGCGGTCGGCCGCAGCGGCCGGGCGCTCACCAGCGGTGCCAGCGTCGTCGCCGGCGACCTGGCGGGCGCGATTGCGGCCGGCGGCGCGCCAAAGTTTGCCGCCGCGCCAACCGTCGAAACTCGAGAGGGTTGGGGGGGCAGGGTCAGCGTCGTCGCCGTGACCCTCGACCTGGCCTCCCGGCCTGGGGTGCTGTCGCGAACGAGCGACCGAAGTTCAGGCACCGAGTCATCGGGCAACTCGCCACTGCTGACTCGCTGGATGGTCGGCGTCGAGGCCGGCGGCGCGGACTCCGCACGTGTCTGGACCGGCGGCGCGGACTCCGCACTCGTCTGGACCGGCGTCATGGGCGCCTGGATTTCGGCCGGTTCAGTAGCGGCTTCGAAGACCGTCTCCGATTGGGGTGTCCCTCTGCGTGGGACGAGCGGCAGATTCAGGCGCGGCGGGGAGCCCGCCTCGGCAGCCGGCGCAAACGGCAAGACCGCTTCGGGCACGCCCAGCGCGTCTGGCGTGGCGATCTCGACCGGTGCGGACGGTACGGCGGACGCCTCGTTTCCGGAAGTCGCCCGCGGGGCGTCCGGAACCTGGGTCGGCTCAGACGGTGGGCTCGTCGCTACCGTCAGCGCCGGCGCCGCTAAAAGCTCGGACGGGCGGGGCGCCAGGGGCATGGCCGGTAACGCCTCGGGTGAGAGGGACGCCGGGGGCATCGCGGATAACGCCGGCATTGCTCGCGGAGGCTCCGCGGCCGGCCGCGCCAGCGGCATCGACGTCGAGTCGCTGGCTGCTCGCTGGACGCTCCGGTCCGGCACCCGGGCGATCGGCGCGCCCAATCCCAAACGGCGGGCCTGGCCAAGCGTCAGCCGGGGAGCCGGCAAGCTGGCCGGATCGCCCGGCGCCTCGATGCTGCTTTGTGCCGGCCCCTCCAGGTGCGCCCGCGAGGTCGCACTCGCCCGCGCGGGCTTCGCGGCAACCGGGACGGGCTCGGCATCTGGCGGCAGGCTGGTGAGACGCTGAGCCACCGGCTCTGGCGCCACCACCGGGAGCTGTCGGGCCGCGACCGCGGTCGCGCTGGCGGGAAGAGGGGTGGGCCGCGCCGGTTCAGGCGCGGCCTCATCCCCATCCCACTCCCCCGACTGCGCTACCGCGCCGACCTCGCGTCGCTGGACGCGTGGGCGCGGAATCATCACCGGGCCGTCGCTGCGAGTCGTCGGCCGGGCAAGCGCCAGGACCAGACCCGCCGGTGCGTCGGCGCTGACCTGATGACCCATCGTGTCGCTACTCACCGATGGATCCTGATGGGTCGCCAGGTCAGCGCTGAACTGATCGCTTGGGGCCGTCAGTGGGTGCGCGCCGATCACCCGCTGGATAGGCGTCAGTCCCACCCAGTCGCGCCGGATCACGGGCGCCGGCGCCGGCGGCGGTCCGCCGGCCGGGGGTGCCTCAAGCTTCCGTCGAAACGGCCACATGCTTACGACTCCTGTTCGTCCGCGAGGCGCCGGTTTATGCCGGCGACTTCTTCAACGACGCGCTGGCGGACGGGATGCTCTAGATCGAGAATCTCTTCGAACGACCAGTGCAGGTGATAGGCCACGTACGCAATCTCCTCGAAGAGACGGTCGGTTGCGTACGTCACGACCCCCCCAGGCGACCACCTGCCATGTCCACCGTGAACTGGTGCTTGCAGTCCGGACAGGTGACGGCCGCCTGCGCGTGCCCCTCCTGGTTGATCCGCCGATAGAGATCCTGCAGAAAGGCAAGGTCAGACGCGAAGAGCCCTTCGATAGTCCCGGAGGTCACCTGCGGCACGGTGCCGAGCCTGGTGACCACCCGGGAGAGCAGCAGGACCGTCAGGTATGCCTCGTTTTCCCGGACCCGCGGATCGCGCTGGGGAAGGATCTCGTCGCGCGCGGTTGCGAGTCGCATCACGCCATCGCGGTGCACGGTGCCGGTTTCGTCGACGTAGCCGCGCGGCAGTGTGAACGCGAATTCCGTATGAAGGGCCTCGGCGGAGGTCGGACGACCGACCTCCGCCATGCTGGAAACCGAACTCACTTGACTCGCTCGAAGCCTTCCATGACGATGGTGGCCTCTTCGGTGACGACGTCGTTGGAACCGGCCTTCAGGGCTCCGGTGGACAGTTTCGACGGCCAGGCGTTGACGAAGTTCCAGCGAGCGATCTCGCCGGCCTGATAGTCATAGAGAATCACCGAGCCGTTCTTTCGGGCTCCCTTGATATCGCCGTCGAGCGCCGCCCGGTGCCACTTGTAGAGATCCATCGAGACGTTCTTCGCCCGCTTGAGCGTGAGCGTAGGCGTCTTGTGCGCGCCCGGGATTTTCTTGGTGATCATCTTGCCATCCGGGCCGTTCTCCTTGAGCTCGGTGACATCCATCTCGGAGGACAACCCGCTGAGCTCGGTGAACTGCGCGATCATCGTCCCGTCTACCTCAATCGCGAAGTTACGGGCAGCGAACGCATCATTGTCGGAGACATTCGGAACGCCTTTAGCCATGTATCCCTCCTTTTATTCGCTGAGCGACGTGCCGCCCGAGAACTGGGCGATCTTGAAGACGACGAACTCCGCCGGTTTCACCGGGGCAATGCCGATCTCAACGATGAGCTGGCCGGCGTCGATCGTTTCGGACGTGTTCAGCTCGCCGTCGCACTTGACATAGAACGCCTCGCCGGGCGTGGCGCCAAACAGCGCGCCGTCGCGCCAGACGCGAACCAGGAAGGCGCTGATGGTGCGCTTGACCCGCTCCCAAAGCGCCATGTCGTTGGGCTCGAAGACCACCCACTGGGTGCCCAGCAGGATGGAGCCTTCGATGTAGTTGAAGAGCCGGCGGACGTTGATGTACCGCCAGGCGGGATCGCTGGAAAGGGTGCGCGCGCCCCAGACCCGGATGCCGCGACCGGGGAAGGCGCGAATCACGTTGATCCCTTGCGGGTTTAGCAGATCGTGCTCGCTCTTGGTGACCTGCAGCTCGAGCGAGATCGCGCCGCGGACGACTTCGTTGGCGGGTGCCTTGTGCACGCCGCGGGTGTCGTCGCTGCGCGCCCAGATGCCGGCCATGTGGCCGCTGGGTGGAACGAAATTCGCCTGGCCCGCGAGCGGATCGAAGACTTTGACCCACGGCCAGTAGAGCGTCGCGTACTTCGAGTCGTAGCCGGCCTTGTCGACCCGCCATTCGCGGATCTGCTGCGCGTTCAGTCCGGGCGGGGCATCGAGAATCGCGACCCGGTCTCCCATCAGCTCGCAGTGGGCGATCATCGCCAGCTGCACGGCCTTCACTTGCTCGGAGTCGATCATGCCGCGCTGGTACGCGGCCATCAGGTCGGGCACGCTCAGCATCGTGACGGTATCAACGGCTTCCAGGCCGGCGAATCCGGTGCGGTCGGCGGAGTTGCCCACGTACTCGTCCGGGGTGACCCGGGCGGGCATGCTCGCGCCGCCGCCCTGAAGCGTAACCTTGCCCGGGGCGGGGACCTTTTCCAGTGCGCCGGCGGTCCCGATCTCCTCGAGCTGGATTAGCTTCGACGCGGCCTTCACGGCGGTAATGACGTTGTTCTTGCCCTTACGGCTCGTGACGTTGTCGTACTCTTCGTGGTCCTTGCCCCGAGTGATGATGAGCTTGAAGTTGTCGTCGGAAGGCTGCGAGGCCTCGGCGACCTCGACCTGGATGTCGTTACCGGGCTGACCACCCTCCAACGCGAGGACGCGATACCCGGCCAGCGACTTGTCCTTCGCGCTTGCCAGCTCGGCCTGCGCAGCCGGGGCATGCCCGTCCGCGCCGATCCGGACGACGTAGGCTGAACCGCCGCCGTTCAGGAAATAGCCGTACACGGAATGCGCCAGATACGACCCTTCCAGGAATCCACCGAAGGTCTGCGAGAACTGGCTCCAGTTGGTGACCAGCGTCGGGGCGTTGACCGGGCCTTTTTCGGCGAGGCCAACAAATGCGGCGGTCGCGGTGCCGACGCCCTCAATTGGGCGTGAGCCAGCCTCGACCTCCTCAACGTATACACCGGGCGACAGATAATTGGGCACGGGCAATCTCCTCCTGGTTATTTGTTGTCAGGAACGCACCGAGCGTCGCATCGGCGTCCGTTCGCCACAAGGGACGAGCGGGCCAGTGAACGGGTAAGCGGCAGTGCCCGAAGGGACGGCCTGCTGTGCTTGAGGCTGCCCGTTCAGGCAGGAAGTTGACCCCAAGGACTGCCCTCCGGCGACTTGCCGCGCGCGGCCGGAGCCGCAACCCTGAATGGCGATGATCCAGGACGTGGATGAGTCCTTGCGCGCCCTCGTGAAACGGGATGCCCTGAACGGATCAAAGGCCGACGTCGCCTTCGACGCGCCAACCAAAGACTGGTCCTCGCGACGGAACACGCCAACGGTCGATCTCTATCTCTATGACATCCGCGAAGACCTGGAGCAGCGGGAAGTCATGTGGGAATCCATCCGCGACGATTCCGGGTTCGTCACGGAGCGCCGGCCGCCCGCCCGGCGATTCAAGCTGTCGTATCTCGTCACGGCATGGACGCAGCGGCCGGAAGACGAGCACCGGCTGCTGTCCTCACTGCTGAGCTGCTTCCTGCGCAACCAGACCATGCCGGTCGACGTCATCACGGGATCGTTGGTGGGCGCGCGCTTGCCCATTACCTTGAGCATCGCTCTACCTCCGCCGCAGGACCGGTCGATCTCCGACGTCTGGTCGGCAATGGGCGGCGAACTGAAGGCGTCGCTCGACCTGGTCGTCAACGCTCCATTCGAGATCAAGGTCGCCGTACCCGCCGGTCCGCCCGTGATGGAAGAGCCGAGATTCAGTTATGCGCGGCCCGACGGCGAGACGGAACCACGGAGCGGCAAAGGCAGGCGGGGGGCCGCGGCTGCGGCTGGCGCCAAGCCGGTCGGTGCGCCCGGACCCGGCGGGCCGAAGGCATCGGGCCGGCTCAAGCCCGGTGAGCCCGTCAGCAAACCCGGCATTACGCCCGACCAGGAGGAATTGGTTCGCTCCGGAAAAGAGAAACAACCAGGCCGCATCCTCCGCATCCGCGGCGTCAACCGCTCCTGAGCCGATGGCGGCGCCAGGCCTCACGACCGTCGCAGACGCGTCGCTGCTCCATGTGTTACGTCGCCTCGAGCTGATCGAGGCACGCGTCCGTGCGGCCGTCGCGCGCCGCCGTACGACGGACCCCGAGACTGACGACCGGTTTCGCGGGCTCTATATCTCGCAGGCTCACGTCGATCGGTTACTGGCGGAGAAATCCGCCCCGCCGCCGCCCGATGCCGGCGCGGCCCAGGCACGCGAGGACATTGAAGCTACCGCCGATGCAGCTGAGCGCGAGGGCGCGGATCCTCGCTTGCGGCGCCTGGCCCGAAACTTCCGTCTCGACGAGATTGACGTCGAGTTGCTTCTGATTGCAATGGCACCGGATGTCGATGCGCGCTTTGAGCGCTTGTACGGCTATCTGCAAGACGATGTCTCGCGCCGCCGGGCCAGCGTCGGCCTGGGCCTTGAACTATGTGGTCTGCCGCTGAGCAGTGCCTATGCCCGCAGCCGGCTCGCGCCCGGCGCTCCGCTGGTGGACGAGTGCCTCGTGCTCGTGGAAGAAACCGAGCGGCCGGTGCTAACCCGATCGTTGCGCGTGCCCGATCGCGTGGCGGCCCATTTGCTGGGGAGCGACATCCGGGACCCGGTCGTCGCGGCTCTCGCGTACGAATGCGAACAGGCGATGCCCGCCCAGGCAGCCACCCTGGTCCGCTGGATGCGCCGCGACGATGTCCGTCTTGCGTACGTGCGGGAGCGACCCGGTTCATCGGGGGCGGCGCTCGCCGCGAGCGCGTTCGCCCAGGTGGGCCGCCCCACACTGGCCCTCGACCTCGAGCGGCTGCGGCCGGAAGATGACCTGCCGATGGTGGCCGCCCTGACCGCGAGGGAGGCAGGCCTCACCGGAGCCGGCGTCGTCGCCGGTCCGATCGAAGTCCTGATCGCCCGGGGGCTCCCGGCGGTCCGCGCCTTTTCTGAGATGCCGGCCACGGTCATTCTGGTCGGCGCTCGGACATGGGATCCGGCTTGGGCGCGCGACGTCCCGTTCATTTGCGAGGCACCGATTCCGGACGCGGCCCACCGGGCGGAACTCTGGCGTCGGAACCTGAACGGGGACACGCCGCCCGGGCTCGACCTGGCGGGCACCATGGCGCAGTTCCGGCTGACGGCGGAGCAGGTACATCGGGCGGCTCGGGCCGCGCGGATGGAGGCCCACGCTCGTGAGGCGCCGCTGGACGAAGACGAGCTGAAGGCGGGGGCCCGTGCCCAGAATGCCGCGGGTCTCGAGCGATTGGCACGGCGCATCCAGCCCGCAGTCCGCTTCGCCGACCTGGTTTTGCCCCCTGACACCATGGCCCAGCTCAGGGAGCTGCTTACCCGCGCGCGTTATCGCGAGCAGGTGCTCGATGTCTGGAAGATGGGCGGCCCGTCAGCGCGCCGGCGCGGATTGACGGCGCTGTTCGCCGGGCCCTCGGGCACCGGCAAGACGATGGCGGCCGAGGTGCTGGCCGGGGAGCTTGGCCTCGACCTCTACACCGTGGACCTGGCCACGGTCGTCGACAAATACGTCGGCGAGACCGAGAAGAACCTCGATCGCATCTTCGCCGAGGCGGAGCGCGTTAACGGGGTGATCCTCTTCGACGAGGCCGACGCGCTATTTGGCAAGCGCTCGGAGGTCAGCGATGCGCACGATCGCTATGCCAACGTCGAAGTCGCCTATCTGCTTCAACGGATGGAGCTCTTCGATGGCATCGCCATCCTGGCCACCAACTTGCGGGCCAACCTCGATGAGGCGTTCACGCGACGGCTCGACTCGCTGGTCGACTTTCCTGAACCAGAAGAGGAGTACCGGCGGCAATTGTGGGAGCGAACCCTGGGGACGGCGATGCCCCGGGCCGGCGACCTTGATTTGAGCTTTCTGGCCGAATCGTTCCAGCTGGCCGGCGGTGCGATCCGCAATATCGTCGTGGCCGCGGCCTACGCGGCCGCCGAGCATGCCAGTCCTCTGTCGATGGCCCACTTGATCCGGGCGACGCAACGCGAATACTTGAAGATGGGTCGACTCTGCGTCGAATCGGAGTTCGGGCCCTACTACCACTTACTGGCGGAGCCGGCGACAGCACCTTAGCTCGTCCTGTCCATCCGGGATGGGAAGAAATGAGTTTCGAAATTGCTGGGCGTCGCGACAGACAGCTGTCGCAGCCATGGTTCAGGCTTAAAGCATGGCGGCGGTACAGGTTCAGGCAAGCCCGGAAACCCGCCGAATGGACGCCGCCGTCAGGCAGATGCGGGTCGGCGTCCAGGCGATGTCAGCCTTGATCCGCCAGAACGATATTGAGACCCTCGGCGTCGCCCTGATTCAGATTCGGGAGAGTGGCATCGACCCGCTCGAGGCGGTGTTCGCGGAGGGCGTTCGGCTCCTGGAGAAGTCGGGCGAGTATCACGCCGACGGCGCGCTCAGCGTCGTCGACTGGCTCCGCGCCAGCTGCAAGCTCTCGGGTGGGGCCGCCGCCGAGCGGGTCGGCATCGCCCGCCAGCTCGAGAAACTCCCCCAGACGGAAGCGGCCTTCGCGAAGGGCCAGCTGGGGTATCAGCATGTCGCCGCCATGGCTCGGGCCGCCGAGCACGTGGGCGCCGCCGCCGTCCGTAAAGAAGAAGCCAGCCTGCTCCAGGCGGCCCGGACGATGGATCCCGGCCAGTTCACCGGGGTGGCCAAGCACTTCGAGCACCGGGTCGACGCCGCCGGCGCGCTGGCCGAGGCCAACCGGGCCTACCAGCGGCGCTATCTGCACCTTG
>VBGO01000099.1 GCA_005882525.1 Chloroflexota bacterium | reverse complement strand
GGGGACGCGGGGCGCGCCGGCGAGTGAGCTCGAGGGCGGCGGGACGGTGCCGGCGGAGACGGTGCAGCGTTATGCCTGCGACAGCGCCATCAGCCGGATCACCGGCCGGGGCGAACTGGACCACGAGCTCAGCCACGCCACCCGGACGATTCCGGCATCGACGCGCCGGGCGCTGGAAACACGCGACCGGCACTGTGTGTTCACCGGCTGCGGCCGGCCGCTGAGCTGGTGCGATGGGCATCACCTGGTGTGGTGGACCAAAGGCGGATCGACGACCCTGCCCAACCTGGCGCTCTTATGCCGACCACATCACCGGATGGTGCACGAGGAGGGTTGGTCGATCGAACGCCGAAAGGACGGCCAGTGGGCCGCGACTCCGCCGAGAAAGATTCCAGTCAGCGCCCGATCAGCCTGAGCGACTCGACGGCGCGGGCCCGGGTAGGTTAGGGATTCGTGCCTGAGGTCGTTGTGACGGTTCGGCCTGACATCGTTTCCTAGGGCTCTCGGCGAACCTCATGACCCCGCTGAAAGTTTATTGGGCCGTGAAGGACTCGAACCTTCGACCAACCGGTTATGAGCCGGCCGCTCTAACCACCTGAGCTAACGGCCCTGCGACGTCGCTATTT
>VBGO01000444.1:563-3077 GCA_005882525.1 Chloroflexota bacterium | reverse complement strand
CGGGATACCGGTTGACCACGAACGACGCATAGTGCCGATTGTTTATCTCAACATTACCGGCGCGGTCGGCAAAGGTCTCCCGCCCAGCGCTGCGCTCACCGGCCTCTGTTGGTCGACGCCCATACAGTTCGGCAAATAGCGTCGACAGGGCGTGGTCATCCAGCAGCCGACCTTTTACGCCGATCCGACGGAGTTGCTCGAGTAGTGCTTGAGCTCGATTTCGAAGCGGGGTTCCGAGATCCCCGGCGATGAAGCGAGGCTGATCCTTAGATCGGTCGAAGCGAAACAACCAGGAGCGCAACAATTGGCGGCCCGGATCGGCCGGGCCCAAGACGACACAGATCTCTCGCTGGTAGACGGGCGTGTCGTGCAGATGGGAATTGATGAAGCTGCGGGTCAAGGCGCCGAGGTAAGTTGCGTGATCGGGAAAGGCCGCTTCGCTTGGTTCTGCTAAATCCTCGGCTTTGACCCGGCGAATGCCCAGATACAGCTGCAACGGCCCACTCTGCGCATGTAGCAACTCGCGAAAGGCCTGCACTGACCGCAACTGTTGCTCCGGAGCCAGTCCCTGGAAGTTCAAGGAACTGGTGCTAACGATCACCCGCGGCGCGCCGCCTCGAAGCTGAATGAGGCTGTCCTGCACGGAGGAGACTTCATCACCAAAGGTAGGCCGCCGAAAAAGGTTGACCATGCCAGCCTCAGTCAGTGCTCAGCGCCAGAACGAACGACGACGCGGCGATTGCCGCCGAGTATGCCGATTCCTCCGTGGGGGGAATGGCAACCAGGACAGTCCCGGGCTTGCTGTTGGCCACATTCAAGCCATGATCCGCTTGTTCCACCTGGGTGCCCTGGTCGGTTCGCAGGCCGATGACCAGTACATCCTTGCCGATCATGACCGGCGCCGGCAGCGACTCATCGACTACGGTGGCGGCCTTCGACGGATTGGTGATGGCCATCACGTCGACCCGATCGCCCGGCTTGAGCACGCCCCCCACCGCCGCCGCCGGTGCGATCGGCAACCCGATGATCCGGTATCCGACCGGCACGTCCAGACCCGAGCCAAGGAGGCTGGCGTTCCTGGACGGCGCCACCTGGCGGGCATCCAGGAATTGTCCCTCGAGGATGGGGAAGGAGACAACTTGGCCGACTGCCTGGTCGGCCGCCTTTAAGGCCCCCGGTGGGACCGATGCGGGGTTGACCTGCCGCGCAGCAACGTCGGAATCTTGGATGCGAGTACCGACACTGAGGTCACGCGTAGCGACCATCGCCGTGGCCTGACGCGTGTTCGTGTAGTAGAAGATTCCAGCGATGGTCGATAAGAGAACGAATACCCCCAAATAGATGCTGCGCCGCATATGCCCCTCCTAGCCGCTCTGCGCGGCAAAGTCAACGGATACCGAGAAGCTGGACACAATTTTGTAGGTCGCCACATGGCCGTCAGGGAAACGCGTCTCCACGCTGAGGGTAAGCGGAACGGCATAGTCTTGGAGCTGGCCGCGCACGATGCGGTCCGGACTGTTCCACTGGAGTCGAATCACTTCGCCAACCCGGTGTGTCGTTCCGGGGAGTGTTCCGCTCCCAAGTGGAGCGTCCGATGGGGCGCCGTCCAATCGCCAGCCGATCAGTCTCGATTTTCCGAACCCGCCTGGGTGTCCATCCACAGCCAGTGAGCCCTCGCGAACGATCAAGAGGTGAACGGACAGGCTGGTCAGAGCGCCCCGAAGGACGTCGATGTGTCGAAATCCCGTCAGGGAGCGATCATCCGGCGCCGGTCCAAGGTAGGGCACGACCCCAACCACGGCCTGGGGTGGAAGGTAAATCCGTGGTGGCCGGGCCTGGGCCGTCGTTAGTGCCTGGTTGCCGATTTGAACCGAAAAGGGTCGGCGCACGAGATGAACCGTCCCGTACCGGTCGTATACCGCGGCCTGGGCGCGACCAGAGATGAAGGCGACGGCGCGGGCCGTATGGCGCCCGGGTGATTGGTAAGTGTGATTCACCTGGATCGAGCTTCCGATCGGACCGTTAAGGGCGCGGCTTTGGCCGTCACCGAAATCCAGTGCCCATGCGGTCACCGACCAGTCTTCAATAGCCATGCTCAGGTAAAGGTTGAGATCCTGGGTCAGGGCGCTGCTGAGCACGGCCGAGACAACGCTTGGGGACCCCACCGTCGAAACAGCAGGCGAGACGGCGACCTGGAGGTCGAGGTCCAAGCGGGCGCTCGCATCGGCCTGCGGGGGCTGGTCGACCGGGCTTGTTGAGGGACTCGCGCAGACCAAGGTGGTGGTTCCGAAGTTGGGTGTTGTCGCATTTGCCGGAGGCGAATTGATTTGGCGGTTGGTCGCTCGGTCAAAGACGTAGACGGCCCAGATCCATGGACACGATTTACTCGCGAACGGCTGGGCCAGCCACTCGGAGAAAAAGGGCGATTGGTGACCGGTGCCGGTCGGAGCCGGGTAGGCAAAGTTGGAATCGCTGACCTGTGCATAGACAAAGGCGTGCCCGGCGTAGCCGGAG
>VBGO01000444.1:0-532 GCA_005882525.1 Chloroflexota bacterium | reverse complement strand
GCTCCTTGGCTCTCAGTCGCGGCGGTCGCCAACAGCGACAGGCTCAGTCCCAGCGCTAGAACGGTTTTCAGCGCGACCGTCGCCTGCGTCACGGTCGGATCTCGGCGTTTGCGACGACCGTGAGCTCGACTTCGTTTACTCCGACCCAGCCAAGCAGCATGAACCGGTGCGGCGCCTTGAGGCGGGCGCAGATAGCCGGCCGGTCCAAGCGTCCACCCGAATAGGGATCGACGCCAGGAGTCTGGTTTACCACGCTGATGTCTGCGGCAGTGGCGATGGCCGCGGGCGCGGCAATGTCCGGCATGCCGGCCAAGTTGCGCATCAGATACTCGCGAACTGTCGCCGTGGCATTGACCGGGTCGAGCTGAAGCCGGCCCGTTCGGCTGTAGTACGGCGCGTCCACTTCAGTGGCGCCACCGACCGTTGCCAGATCGACTGCGTACCGGAGTCGCAGCTTGTGCATTTGGAGGCTCGCCATGTCGACTGCCAGGGCAAAAATAAGGATCAATGTCGGCATCAGCAATACGGCATA
>VBGO01000098.1 GCA_005882525.1 Chloroflexota bacterium | reverse complement strand
GCCGGGTTGACGGCCGGAGGATCGATGTCGAGTGCGCGACCGTGGCTCGCACGCCGACGGCCAAACCGGTTACCTCCATCAGCCGGTCGCTCTGGATGGACGGGGAGATGCTTCGGTACGAGCTGAAAATGGCTATGGAAGGGGTTGCCCTGGTCCGGCACCTCACGGCGAGCTTTCGCCGAGCAAGCGGCGAAACCGCCTAACTCGGAGCCTTGGATTGCACTTGCCGCAGCAGGCGTGTCGCGGCGACCAGTGAGTAAACGGCGATCAGCATCAGCAGCATGGCCGGGACCCAGCTATCTGGGCGGACTCCGTCGGCCGCGCCTTTCACGTTGGTGGCGATGATGGCGAGCGCAGTCACAACACACGCGAGGCCCCCGACGCGGACGAGAGAACGGCCGGGCGCTGGGGCCTGATGGAGGGCAAAGACCGATATTGCGAGCCCGACGGCCCAGCACGGAACGAGGATGGTGAGACCAATCAGGTCGTGCGAGTACCCGAGCCTGCCGGCCGCCCACTGCTGCAGCGCAAGCTGAAATGCCGCCGCGAGCGCGACGCCAGCGAGCGTGAAGGCGAGGGTTGTTCTTGACAGAGCGACGGGCTGCCTCAATAGCATGGTGGTCAGCACGATCCCGATCATTGCCAGGGCTGCCCAGAGGACGAGCCAGGCTGAGAGGTCGAGGCCATGCGTCAGGCTGCCTGGTTCGGAGTGAAGGGCGAGCATGTCGAGCGTTCCAACCACTGCCAACGCCAGGACGGCCGATCCTCCAAACGCCGTTCCTGCGCATACAGCCCAGATCCAGGACAAAGCCTGTTTCGGGGTTCGCCGGACTAGCACCATCGTAAATAGAACGCCGGCGTCCAGCAGTCGTTACATATAAGCCCCTCCGGAGAGCGTCCGCCGCGCCGGCTGACCGGCGACTACTGCGGGACGCGGTCCTGCGTTCGGCGTACGACTCGCGTCACCATGCCCCGCGGTGAGAGTCGAGCGACCCAGGGAATCAGCTTGTTGCTGAAGCCGGGAATCACGATCGTTTTGCCCGCCATCAGGCCTCGGTAGCCGGCGAGCGCGACCGAAGCCGCATCGGCGATCTGCCCCTGGACCAGGCCCGAGTCCTCCATGACCCCGCGCTTCTGGAAGCCCGTTCGCGTCGGCCCCGGGCACAGTGCCGTGACCGTGACGCCGGTGCCTCGCAGCTCATTGGCCAGCGCCTGAGAAAACGACAACACGTACGCCTTGCTCGCGTAATAGACCGCCATCAGCGGACCCGGCAAGAAGGCCGCCGTCGATGCGAGATTCAAGATACGGCCGGCGCGCCGTTCGACCATCCCCCTGAGGAACAGCTTGGTCAACGCCGTCAGCGCCACGACATTGACCTGCAGCATCTCGAGCTCGGCCTGCGGATCGGTCTCGACGAACAGCCCGAAGACCGGGAAGCCGGCGTTGTTGACCAGCGCGTCGACCGGCATCGATGCGGCGGTGACCTCTTCGTAGATCTCATCGACCGCGCTTGGCCGCGAGAGATCCCTGGCGATCACCAGCGTCTTGACACGATGCTCGTTCTCCAGCCGGGCGGCCAGCTCCTTCAGCTTGTCCTCGCTGCGCGCGACCAGGATGCAGTCGTAGCCGTCGCGCCCAAACAATAAGGCGAGCTCGTAGCCGATACCGCCAGAGGCGCCGGTGATCAATGCGGTTTTGCTCACGAGAACACTTTCTCACCCGCGGGCACCGGGATCGGCAGCCAGTTCTCGCGCGGGGCGAGCGGGCAAGCCCA
This sequence comes from Chloroflexota bacterium, assembly GCA_005882525.1. Lineage (GTDB taxonomy): Bacteria > Chloroflexota > Dormibacteria > CF-121 > CF-121 > CF-13. Next base: position 7,082 of record VBGO01000098.1, on the reverse strand, counting down.
TCGGGCATCGTAGGCGCAGGACGGGTTGTAGGCGAAGTTGAAGTCGATCGTCACATCAGGGGAGCCGGCGGTGAGCTCGAGCGCCAGGCCATCGGTGTTCTTGACGGTGTCGAAGAGGTACCGGCCACCGCCGTAGGTTTCCTTAGCCGACGTGGCGTCACGAAAGGGAAGAAAGAGACCCCCGCCATAGCCGACCAGGCCGAACACGGTCAGCCGGCAATCCTGGCCGCCAAGGCGGAAGCGCAACCAGCCGGCGCGCCGGTAGGTGATGATTCCGTCGTCACCGCCGGTGTCGATCACAAGCGGGTCGCCCGCGTCCGCGGGATCCAGCGGGGTGCTCAAGCGATACGCGGGATCGTGGTCGAAGTACCGAAGGCCGGTGAAGTGCGCGCGTGCCTCGTCGGTCAGCGGCGACTGGGGGTGCGTTCGAAAGAGATGATCGCGCCCCTCGCGAAAGCGCTCGAGCGCGTCTCGCCCGGAGAGCCGATAGAGATTGCCGACGCGGCGGCGCCAGTCAGCGAGGTCGAGGTAATGCTGCGGGCCGCGCTCGATCGGTGTGATCCTTCCGGCCGGTGGTCAGCTGCCGCGCTCGACGGCCTGCGCCGCTGGCTCGCGCGCGGGTGCGGGGCCCGAGGCCGGCGGGGGCGGGCCGCCATCGGGCTGGGCCGCTCCCGGCGTTTCGCCCTGGGCGGGGCGGTTGGTCGCTGAGAAGGAGCCGCGGCGACGGCCCCGGCGGCGACGGAACTTGCGGGGCGGGGCCGCCCCGTTCTCGGCGGGAGGTGCCTCGGGTGCCTCGACTCCATTAGCCACCATGGTCGCGCCGTTGGCCGCGACGGCCGCGCCCGGCGTGACCGGACGGGGCCCGAACCCGCGCCGGCGCCGGCGTGATCGGCCGCCGGCAACCGGGGCGCCCACGCGCTGCCGTCGACGGTCGCCCCGCTGGCGCCCGCCCACCGCGGCGTCCATCGCATGCAGCGCGCCGATCCCGGCCACCCGACCCTCGCGCTCCACGTGCTCCAGCAACGGCCGGTAGAGATCCTGTCCCTCGCGACCGGTCATCGTCTCGATATCGCCGACCACGACCAGCAGCTGCTTCGCCCGCGAGATCGCGACGTTCAACCGCTGGGCCTTCTTCAAGAAGCCGATCCGTTCCGCTTCATTGCTGCGCACCAGGCTGAGAATCACGACGTCGGCCTCCTCACCTTCGAAGGCGTCGACCGTGTCGACCGCCAATCCGGGGAGAGCGACCATCCGCAGCTCGCGCCGCAACTGGGTGACCTGGTCCTGATACATGGCAATGACGGCGACCCGCAGTTGCTCGAGCCCGAGGCGCTGCAGGTGGCGCACGACGCGGCCCACCGCCTCGATCTCGGCGCGGTTCGAGATGCTGCCCGAGCCGCCTTTCTTCTCGCGCCCGCGGATCGTCAGCCACGTCAGGTTGCGATTGAACGGCCAGGGCAACGGCGACCGCAGGGCAGCCATCTCCGGTGAGTTCCGCAACCGGCCGTCGTAGGAGGCCACCGAGACATAACTGCCGATCGGCGCCGCCATCCGGTACTGCTCATCGAGCATGACGAGGTTGGTTTCGGGCAGGACGGCCCAGCTCAATTCGAAGAAGCTGGCGTCGCGGACCATCGCCTTGGCCTCATCGTCATCGACCGGGAACGCGGCGGCGCTTTCGTCCAGCACCGGCGGCAGCTGGCGGTGGTCGCCGACCAGCAGCCAGCGCGGGGCCAACCGTAGCAGCGGCAGGGTCTCGGTGAAGCGGACTTTGTTCGCCTCGTCGAGGATCAGCCAGTCGAACATCTCCGCTTCCTTGCAGGCGAGCGCGATGCGATTGACCGTGCCGAAGACGACGTGGGCATTCCGGACCCGGGGATCGTCGGCTTCGACGATGCTCGCCCGGAACTTCGGATCGACCTTCTCGGGCTCGGCGATGCGGACCATGCGCAGCGAGTCCAGCCCCTGCAGCCGTTCCTGCGCGTTGTCCACCGCCGTGTTGGCGTGCGAGGTCATCAGGATCCGGACATTAGGATCGCGCGCCACCAGCTGGCGAACCGTCTCCACGATCGAGGTCGTCTTGCCGGTCCCGGGCGGCCCCTGTACCAGCTGCATGCTTCCGGGAAAGAGGTTGACGGCACCCGTCACCGCCAGCCGCTGGCTCGGGTTGAGACGGTCGTCGAACGGTTGCAGCTCGCTCGTGCCGGGCGGAAGCACCTCGTCGGGTGCGATCAGCAGGGCCGCGACCCGGCGCAGGCTGATGTCCCCCGCCGGGAAGCCATTCAAGGTCCGTTGCTGGACCTCGACGACAGCGGTGATCGGTTGCGGGCGGACGGTGCCCGGACCGAGCACACCCTCCTCTCGGAGTTTGACCAGCCAGCGGCGCCCGCCGCCTTCACCGTGCAACAGGGTCCCTTCCCGGTCGGATCCATGGGCAGTGCGAATGACCACACGGTCGCCTTCCTTGAACCCGCCGCGCCGGCTGAGGACGATCAAGGCGCCGGCGCTGCGATCACCATTGGTGGCGGCACAGACGGTGCATTTGGCGCCGTTCACCTGCAGGTTCTCGCACTTGCTGCAGATCACGCCCTCGGTCTCGACCTCGTAGGGCCGGGCGTCCTGCTCGGCTTGCCACGCCAGCCATTGCCGCTCGTGGTTGGCGAAGGCCTGGCCGGCCAGCACCAGCGGGAGTTGCGCCCCCTCCTCGAGGGCGGTCAGCTGCCGCCGCAGCCAGTCCTCCTCGGGCACGTAGGTCGCCGCCTGCGGCACGGCTTCGGCGACTTCCAGGGTCAGCACGTCGCCCGCATCCTTGGACGGATCCGGGTCGGGCTGGACCCGCTCGACCACGAAGGCGAGGTCGCGGCCCGGGAGGCCGAAGAGCTGGCCGGTCAGTCCAAACCGCTCGATGGTCGTCTCGGTACGCTTTTGGAGGTTGAGCGTGTAGCGCACCGGCGCGTGCTTGATATCGACGTAGCCGTCACCCTCGGTGGCTTCGGTCAGCAGGGCCATCAGGGCCTCCTCGCCAATGTGGGCGAGCAGCGTCTCCGCCTGGCTTTGCGGCGCAGCGCCGACATTCAGCCGGACTGCGGTCACGTCAGGGGCCCGATGGGCAAACGGGGACCCCGCGGCGACAGGCGGCAACCGTAAGGTCAATGGCGCTCCTTGTGGCGCATAAGATTGGGCCTGGCTTTCACAGGTGGGCCGACGGCTAGCCACCCCTTCGGCAGAGCGTCGGACAGGCGCACACGTGTGCCTGCCTAACCCGGCCTCCAGTATAACGCCAAATTGGAGCCTTCGCCACTCGGTCGGACTACGAATACCGGATCTGGCGGCAGACCGGCCCCAACTACAATCAGGACCGCTCCGGTGCCGTTGCACTAGGGTAGGAGAGGGTGGCAAAGACGGCATCCCTGAGCAAGGGCCAGCGACGCGTGCAACGCGCCCTCGAAGTGGCACCAGGCGCGCTCACCTGGACCATCTTGCTCGCCCCGGTGGTGGCGTCCTTCGTGTTCGCCCCCTACATCGCGTTTGCCATCTTTCTGATCGACATCTACTGGTTCATCCGCACCGGGACCGTCGTCTTTGGCATCCGACGGACCTATCGCCATATGAAACGGGCGATGCTGGAGGATTGGTGGCAGCGCTGTCTTTCGGTGGCGGTCTCACCGGATACGCCTGATCCGCGTCGCATCGTGCATGCCGTCCTGATTCCGACCTACACAGAGCCCTTCGCCATCCTCCACGAGACGGTTCGGGCCGTGGCGGAGGCTGAGTACCCGGCCGAAAACAAGGTGGTGGCGATCATCACGAGGGAGAGCGACCGGCCCGGCTGGGAGAACGTCCGCCGCCTGCAGGAGGAGTTCGGCGACCGGCTGCGTGCTTTTGTCCACATCAAAGACCCGTTGCTGCCGGGCATCGTGGTGGGCAAGTCGGCGGCGATGGCGTATGGCGGCCCGGTGCTCCGCCATGAGCTGGAGGCGATGGGCCTCGACCCGAAAGATGTCATTGTCACGGACCTGGACTCGGATTTCCGGGTCCACCGCCAGTTCTTCGCCTACGTGACCTATCACTACGTCAGAGATCCGAAGCGACTGGAGTGCCTGTTCCAGCCGATCCCGATGTTCCATAACAACCTCTGGCGGGTGCCGTTTGCGGTACGCATCATGGCGAGCGCCTGCACCCAGTGGCAGATGTTCCTCTCCTCGCGCCCCGATCGGCTGGTCGCCTTCAGCAGTTATGCGATGTCGTTGGACCTGGTCATCAAGGCGGGCTACTGGGACGACGACGTGATTCCCGAGGATTCTCGCTTCTACTGGAAGTCGTTCTTCGCCACCCACGGCCGCCTGAAAGTGGTGCCGGTCTTCCTGCCGATCTATGGCGACGCCCCGGAAGCCTCCGACCGCGGCGTCCTGCGCGAGAAGACGCATGCCAATCAGTACAACCAGATCAAGCGCTGGGCTTGGGGGGTCAGCGACATTCCCTATGTCACGGTCCGCCTGCTGCGCCATGGTGAGATCTCCCTCTGGCTGCGGGCGCGGCGTTACGCCTACATGATCTTCAACCACCTGACCTGGACCACGCTGCCCATCCTGCTCCTGTTCGGCGCCGCCCTGCCCCGGCTCCTGCAAGAGGACTGGAACCTGACCACGGCGGCCGACCGGCTCGCGCTCTACGCCTTCATCCTGATCAACATCGCGTTTCTCAATATCGCCGCGCTGATCCTGGTCGAGCGGCGCATTAATCCGCCGATGCCGCGCAACTGGGGACTCCTGCACCAGATCTGGGCCTATGCGCAGCTCGGTCTCTACCCACCCGTTGGGCTGGTGTTCAGCGTTCTGCCAGCGCTGGAGGCGCAGACGCGATTGATGCTCGGGATGTACCTCGAATACAAGGTGACCGAGAAGGTCGCCGAAGGGACCGCCTGAGCCCGTTGCCATGACTGACGGTATGCCCGCGACCGCGCTGCCGTTCATCCATCGCGAGCCTCCCCGCGGCGCCCAGTGGGATGCAACGGCGCTCCAGATGAGCGGGCTCGAGATCATGCGGGCGCAGCTCGAACGGCGCCTCCCCGAGCCACCGATCACCGTGCTGACGGGACTCCGCGTCAGCGACGTGAGCCTTGGGAAAACCACGTTCGCCATGCCGGCCAGTCCCTGGTGGCAAACCGGGGCCGGCGTCTTTTTAGCGGGCACGATGGCGTTCGTTGCCGACGCGCCGCTGGGTTGCGCGATCTTGACCGGCGCCCCGGCCGGTGTTGGATTGGCGACCTCCGAGCTCTCCATCAGCTTTCTGCGACCCGGCACCATCCGCAGCCAGATGCTCATTGGGCGCGGCAGCATCATCCACGCGACGCGATCGCTGGGGCTGTCCGAGGCCTACGTCGAGGATGGGCGAGGCCGCCTCCTGGCCCACGCGACATCCCGCTGCGTACTGGCCCCCATCCCGCCGATGGCGGCTGATCGGCCGGCCCGCGAACGCCCTTCCGTATCGGCAGCTGCCGAGCCCGCCCCCTATCTGACTCCAGTGCAGGGTGAGGTCGAGGGTCAGGGCTTTTGGGATTCGACCCCCGGGATCGAGGTCATGCGTCGCTATGTGAGCGGAGCCTTCGTCCCTCCGGTCTTCCGCTTCTTCGGGATGCGCGGCGTCGCCGTATCGGACGGTGAAATGACGATCGCCATGCCCGCGTCGCCATGGCTGAGCAGCGCGCTCGGCGTGATCTACGGTGGCGCGTTGGCCCTCCTCGCGGACGCCACCATCACGACGGCGACCGCCACCACCCTCCCACCGGCCACGGCGTTCTCTCCGCTCGACCTGAAAGTCAATTTCCTGCGACCGGTCCTACCCCATCCGGGCGAGCTCGTGGCACGTGCCCGGATCGTGCATCGGGGGCGAACGATCGCGGTGGCGACCTGCGAGATCGTCAACGCCGAAGGAAAGACCGCCGCCATGGCGACCGCCTCGGTGCTGATCCTTCCCGGGCGGCCGTGGGACCGCCCGGTTTACGTCGAAGAGGAGCTCACGTCGACGGCCGCCACGTCGTCAGCATGACGTTCGCTTTGATCATCGGATAGGCCGTCGAAGCAGATACGCCTTAGCGTAGCCCGACCGCTTCCTGGACGCGCTGCAGCGTGTGGCTCGCGATCGGCGCCAGCCGGTCGGCGGTGCGACGCAGCTGTTGGAGGAGGGCGGCGTCGTCCGCGCGAATCTCGCGATAGCGTTGCTGGATCGGCGACAGGACCTCGATCACCGCGTCCCCGACCGCGCTCTTGAGGATGCTGTACGGTTTCCCTTCGAACTCGCGCTCGACGGTCGGCCAATCCTGTTCCTTGATCGTGGCGTAGATCTCCAGCAGGTTTCGGACGCCGGGGCCGGCCGGGACGTGCACGGCCGGCTCAGCGTCGGTCTGGGCCCTGGCCAGCTTCTTTCGGATCAGCTCCGGCGGATCGAGCATGAAAATCGCGTGACCCGGCGCATCGGCGGCGAGGCTCTTACTCATCTTGGTTTCAGGGTGGTCGAGGCCCATGATCCGAGCGCCGGATTTCTGAATCAGCGCCTCGGGCACGACGAAGATGTCGCCGAAACGCTGGTTCATTCGCTGGGCGGCGTCACGAGTGAGCTCGATGTGCTGCCGCTGATCGTCGCCGACCGGGACGAAGCGAGTGTCATACAGGAGGATGTCGGCAGCCATCAACGCCGGGTATGCGAAAAGTCCGGTACTCGACCGTTCGCGATCCTTGCCGCTCTTTTCCTTGAACTGTGTCATGCGTTCGAGCCAGCCCAGCGGGATAAAGCACTCAAGGATCCAGGCCAGCTCGGCGTGCGCCGGGACGTGCGATTGGACGAACATCGCCTGGTCCTCCTTGATCCCGCTGGCCAGGTAAATCGCGGCCAGGTCGAGTGTGTTTTCCCGCAGCGCGGCCGGGTCCTGCGGAACGGTGATCGCATGGAGGTCGACGATGCAGAAGATGTTGTCGTAGCGATCCTGGTTGCGCACCCAGTTGCGGATCGCGCCCAGGTAATTGCCGATATGCAGGCCGCCGCTCGGCTGGATCCCACTGAAGACGCGAGGCTTCCCGCTGGAC
>VBGO01000097.1 GCA_005882525.1 Chloroflexota bacterium | reverse complement strand
GCCTCCACCAGCGATGGCGTGAGGTCGAGGCGCGGATAGCCGACCGTGAGGTACGCAATCACCGCCAGCCGCCGCTGCGCGGCAAGCCTGGCGAAGGTTGCGGCGATCCGGCTCACCCGGCGCTCGCGCCCCGGACGATATCTAGGTCCTTGTCGCCCCGACCGGAAAGATTGACGAGCACGAGATCCTCCGCCGCGAGCTCACCCGCCAGCGGCATCGCGTAGGCAATCGCATGGGCGCTCTCGAGCGCCGGGATGATGCCCTCCAGCCGGGACGTCTCATGGAAGGCGGCCAGCGCCTGCTCATCAGTGACGCTCACGTACTCGGCGCGCTGCTGGTCGTGCAGGAAGGCGTGCTCGGGCCCGACCCCGGGGTAATCCAGCCCGGCGGAGATAGAGTGCGTGGCCAGCACCTGGCCGTCCTCGTCCTGGAGAAGGTAGCTGAACGAGCCATGCAGCACGCCGGGACGCCCGCCGACGATGGAGGCCGCGTGCGCGCCGCTGTTGAGCCCGCGGCCCGCCGCCTCCACCCCGACCAGCCGAACCGGATCGTCATAGAACGGCGCGAAGATGCCAATCGCGTTGCTGCCGCCGCCCACGCAGGCCACCACTGCCGTCGGTAAGCGTCCGGTCTCGACGATCATCTGCGCTCGCGCCTCGCGCCCGATGACCGACTGAAACTCGCGGACCATCAAGGGGTAGGGATGTGGCCCGACCGCCGATCCGATCACGTAATGCGTGGTTCGCACATTGGTCACCCAGTCGCGAATCGCCTCGTTGGTCGCGTCCTTGAGCGTCCTGCTGCCGCTGTCGACCGGCGTTACCGTGGCGCCCAGCAACTGCATTTTGTAGACGTTGATCGCCTGGCGCGCCATGTCGTCGACGCCCATGTAGACCTCGCAGGCCAGGCCGAACTTCGCGCAGACCGTGGCGACGGCGACCCCGTGCTGGCCGGCCCCGGTCTCCGCGATGATCCGGCGCTTGCCCATCCGGCGCGCCAGCAGCACCTGCCCCAACGCATTGTTGATCTTGTGGGCGCCGGTATGGCACAGGTCTTCGCGCTTGAGCCAGATGGCGGCGCCTCCGGCTCGTTCGGTCAGACGGTCGGCGCGATAAATCGGCGTGGGCCTGCCGCTGAACGTGCGTGACAGCGCCTCCAACTCCCGCCCGAAGGCGGCGTCCTGCTGGGCGTCCTCGAAGGCCGCGGTCAGTTCCCCGACGGCCGCCATCAGCGTCTCCGGGATGTACTGGCCGCCGTAGCTGCCATAGCGACCCCGGCCGTCCGGCCCCTTCAGCTGGCTCATGCTCGGTCGACGCGGCGGACCGCTTCGACGAACGCTCGGAGTTTCCCATGGTCCTTGCGACCAGGCTCGGCTTCGACGCCGCTGCAAACGTCCACCGCCCACGGATGCAGCTCCAGCAGGGCGCCGCCGACGTTGTCGGGGTTCAATCCGCCGGAGACGACGACCGGATACCGGCGGGCCACCGCCTTTGCCTGCGACCACGCCCAGGCTCGCCCGGTGCCGCCGATGGTGTCCGGTGCCCAGGTGTCGAGCAACGGATGGTCTCCCTTTTCAAACCGGAGGGCGCTCAAGTCTTCCCCCTGCTGCACCCGGAAGGCGGGCAGCAGCAACAGGCCGAGCGACCGGTCCTTCGCGGTCAACGGCCGGTAGACCTGGACGGCAGTGAGGCCGCAAGCCTCGGCGACCTCGGCGATCTGCTCCGGCGGCTCGTCGATGAAGACGCCGACCCGCTCGACCGTATCGGGCACCCGGGCGATCACCGCTTTGACCTGATCGACATGAACCTGGCGCTTGCTGCTGGTGAAGATGAACCCGAGCAGGTCGACGCCCAGCTCAACGGCCAGGTCGACGTCCTCGGGCCGGGTGTTGCCGCAGACCTTGATCCTCGTCACCGTCCGCTCAGCTCCCTGACTTTTGCCTCGAGGTCCGGCGCTCGCAGCAAGGCTTCACCCGCCAGTGCGGCGTCGACCCCGATCCGCCCGAGCGCATCGATGTCCGCACGGCTCTCGATGCCACTCTCGCTGATCACGACGCGGCCCGCCGGGATCCGCGATCGCAAACGCACCGTCGTCTCCTTGTCGGTCTTCATTTTGGTGAGGTCTCGATTGTTGATGCCAACGGTCCAGCTCCGCCTCCGAGTGGACCTCGAGCACCACCTGCATCGACAAACCCGCCGCCAGCGCCAGCAGATCGCGCAGCGCCGCATCGTCCAGGATCCCCACGATCAGCAGCACCGCATCAGCGCCGACCGCACGGGCGGCCATCACCTGGATCGGGTCGACGATGAAGTCCTTGCAGAGCACCGGAAGCTCGACCGTGGCCCGCACCGCCTGCAGATGATCGAGGCTGCCGCCGAAGAATTCGGGCTCGGTGAGCACCGACAGCGCGGCCGCGCCATTGGCGGCATAGCGCCGCGCCAGCCCCACGGGATCGTAGCGGCGCTGGAGCAAGCCCGCGGAGGGCGAGCGCTCCTTGCACTCGGCGATCAGCGCCACGCCGGCCCCGAGCAGTGCCTGTCGAAAATCGCGTGGCACCGGGGCCGCTGCCACCGATTGGGACAACCCGGCCGCCGCAGCGCTTGCCTTGAGAGCGGCGATCGCGGCGCGCCGCGATTCCAGAATGCGCTCGAGGATCGGGGCGGCTTTCGTGGCCATCAGCCGGAGTCCACCGTCCCGGCTAGGCGCGGGCTGCGGTCTTCTCCAGGACTCCCTTCATCCGCTTGACGCCCTCCTCGATCTGGTCGATCGCATTCGCATAGGAGAGCCGGAGATAGCCCTTGCCCATGGCGCCGAACGACGTGCCGGCGAGGAGGGCGACGCCACCCTCGTTGAGCATCCGGTCGGCCAGTTCCCGCTCGTTCTGTCCGGTCTTCGTGATGTTCGGAAACACGTAGAAGGCACCGAGTGGCTTGTGGCAGCTCACGCCGGGCAGCGCGTTGAGTCGATCGACCACGACATCCCGGCGGCGCTTGAACTCGGCGACCATGGCCTGGACCGCCGCATCCGATCGCGGCGAGAGGGCCTCGACCGCCGCCATCTGCGTGAAGGCGGCGGCGCAGGAGCTGCTGTTGATCATCAGGGTTTCCATTTTCTGGGCCAATGGCACCGGCGAGACCGCGAAGCCGAGCCGCCAGCCGCACATCGCATAGGCTTTGCTCAGTCCGTCGGAGTAGATCGTCCGGTCCAGCATTCCCGGCACCGTCATGATCGAGGCGTGGTGCCCGTCGTAGGTGATCTGACCGTAGACCTCGTCGCTCAGCACATAAAAATCGTGCTTCATGGCCAGCTCCGCGATCTGCTCCAGGTCGCGGGTGGAGAGTACGCCACCGGTCGGGTTCTGTGGCGAGTTGATGACCAGCAGCTTCGTCCGCTGGGTAATTTTCTCTTTCAGCTCCTCGATGTCCAGCCGGAACTCGTTGCGTTCCCGCAGCGGAATGCCGATTGGCGTGCCGCCGGCGAGCGTCGCGACCGACGCGTAGATGGGATAGCCGGGGTCGGGGACGATGACTTCGTCACCTCGGTCGACCAGCGCCAGCATCGTGAACAAGAGGACGTTCTTCGAACCCGGCACCATCACGACTTGCTCGGGCTTGACGTCGACCTCATACCAGCGGCGAATCCAGTCGGCAACCGCCTGCCGGACCGGCATCAGGCCGCCGGCCGGCGTGTAGTGCGTAAAGCCGTCGCGGAGCGCGCGCTCGGCGGCTTCGACGATATTCGGCGGGGTGGGGAAGTCCGGCTCGCCGATCTCGAGATGGACGATGTTGCGCCCCTGCGCCTCCAGCTTGCGCGCCTTGGCCAGCACCTCGAAGGCGGTCTCGGTGCCGATCTCGTCCATGCGGCGGGCGAATTTCATCGCGGGCACGACATCATCCTCTCACGCCGAACGGACCGAGGTCCCCGCGATGGGGCATCCAGCTCACCCGGACCTCCTGGATGCGCGCCATTCGCGGCCCCTGGCGAAGTGCATCGAGAAAGCGCTCCAGCGCCTTCGAGTCGCCTTCAGCCTCCACTTCCACGGCGCCATCGTAGCGGTTGCGAACGTAGCCCTCAAGGCCGAGCCGGCGGGCATGCGACTCGGCAAAGAACCGGAACCCCACACCCTGGACGTCGCCGAAAATCTCCGCCCTCAGGCGGCGCGGTGCATGTTTAGACGTCTCTAACGCTCGTCTGGCACGTCCCGCGCCACTCGCGTGGGGCGACGCCCCGATTCAGGCGTGGGCCAGCGGGCCGGCGGTCACGACGACCGAGACGCGCTTCGGCGCATCCGGGATGGCCTCCAGGGTTCGCCGGACGACCGGCAGATACGCTTGGACCAGCTGCCGGGCGGACTGCTCGGTGGGGGCGCCAATCACCAGGTGCTGGTCGTCGCAGTGGCAGCAGATGGCCGTGCCCTCCCAGAGGTAGTAGGCAGATTCGGGCAGGTTCAGGCTCAAGAGGAGCTGAAGCTCCCGCCACACTGCACTCCCCTGCATTGCACCTAATCCTACTCCCGCGCCCGCACCTAAGCTAGGGTCAAATGTCCCTGACCGAGGACCTCAAGCGGCGCGCCCGGGAGATCGGCTTTTGCGCCGTGGGCGTGACCGGCGCGGAGCCATTCTCGGAGGCGGAAACCGCCGCCGCCGGGCGGACCGACGAGGGTCTGATGGACGGTCTCACCTGGTGGACGAAGGCTCGGGTTCATGCCAGTGCCGACCCTCGCCGCGCCACGCCGGAGGCCCGCAGCGTGATCGCCCTGGCCTTCCCACATCCCAGACCCAATTCGGACGACGAATCCCCGGCCGACGGCCCGCGCGGACGCATCGCCGCCTATGCCCTCGGGCGCGACTACCACGACGTCCTGCTCGAGCGGATGCAGCCCCTCCTCCTCATGCTCCGCGAGCAGGGTCACGTCGCCAAGACCTATGTCGACCACGGGTGGATGCTCGACCGCGCGGCTGCGGCCCGTGCCGGGATCGGCTGGCTGGGAAAGAACACCAACCTGCTCGTTCCTGGGGTCGGTTCGTCGGTGTTGCTCGCGGAGATCGTGACGTCGGCCGACCTCGACGAGGACCGGCCGCTGAAGACGAGCTGTGGCAGTTGCGATGCCTGTATCCGCGTCTGCCCGACAGGCGCCCTGACCGCACCCGGGGTGCTCGATAACCGGCTGTGTATCTCCTTCTGGACGATCGAGCATCGAGGCGTCATCCCGCTCGAGATCCGCCCACTGATCGGCGACTGGATCTTCGGCTGCGATCTCTGCCAGGAGATTTGCCCGGTCACTGTGAGCCCGCGGGCGGCGGCACCCGACACCGCGGCCCTGACCGCCTTCGGTCCGACGATCGCCGCACGACCCCGGTTGGAGGAATTACTGGCCCTTGACGAGGAAGGCTTCCGCTCCCGCTTTCGCGGCAGCGCCGTGTGGCGGACCCGACGGTCCGGATTGCTTCGCAATGCGTGCATCGCGCTGGGGAACATTGCCGATCGCGCATCGGTGGCCGCGCTCGCGGGCGCCCTGGGGGACGCGGAGCCATTGGTCCGCGGTCATGCGGCCTGGGCGCTCGGCCGTCTGGGCGGCGCGCCCGCCCGGATGCAGCTGGCGCAGGCGCTCAGTCGCGAAGCCGACGCCTGGGTGCGCGAGGAGTGCGCGCTGGCCCTGCAGGAGTGCGGGCCGCTCGTCGTCCGGTCAGCGGTTTGACGGCCGCGCCCTCTTCGGCTCGGGCCAGCATGAACAGCAGGTCCGACAGCCGATTCGCGTAGCGGAGCACTTCCGGATTGCGCAGCGAACCGCCCTGCTGCAGCCCCACGATCCGGCGCTCCGCCCGACGCAGGACCGCGCGGGCCACGTCCAGCGCGGCTCCCGCGGGCGTCCCACCCGGGATGACGAACGCGTCCGGCAGTGCGACGCGACCCTCGAGGTCGGCGATCTCGGCCTCGACCCGGTTGGTGAAGTCCGGCGTCACGACCATGAAATGCTTCTCCAGCTTCTCGTACTCGGCGGGGTCGGTGGCCAGCTCGGCGCCGACAGTGAAGAGCTCGCTCTGGACCCGAAGGATGATGGCGTGCCGGCCGCGATCCTCGACCGCGGCGCGGGCGACGCCGAGCGCCGAGATCGCTTCATCAATGGCGCCGTAGGCCTCGGTGCGGGGATCGGTTTTTGCGACGCGGCCGCCATACAGAAGACCGGTCTCTCCCCCATCTCCGGTTTTGGTGACGATGCTCTTTCGCGCGATGGCGATGTCCTAGGCGGCGCCGCGGGCGAGCACTTCCTTCGTCCAGTGTTGCAGGATCTTTCGATGCGAGGCGAAGGCCAGTGGCGGCATCGCCTCCGGCGCGAACCATCCGATCTGCTGGACTTCATCGCGCGCCTCCAGGTCCCCGCCGAGCAGGCGGGCGCGATACGGAAGGATGACGATCCCGTCGTCACCGGTGATCACGTGCTGGAGGGGCAGCAACGTCAAGGGCTCGACAACCGCACCCGTTTCCTCGAGGCACTCGCGGGCCAGGGCGTCGTGAGGATGCTCGTCCCAGTCAACGTAGCCACCCGGCAATCCCCAAAGCCCACGTCCCGGCTCGATGTCGCGCAGCACGAGCAGCACGCGCCCGGCCTCCTCGATCAGCGCCGCCACCACCACTTTGGGATTGCGAAAGAAGATCTGGTCGCATTCGGGACAGGCGCTCAGGCGTTGCGTCCCCACCAGCCGGGACTCGGTCTTTGCGCCACAGCTGGAGCAGAACGCGATCATCGAGGGCGGCTCAGCCGCCAGCCTGCTGGGAGCACCGCGGTCGCGGCGGCCAGCTTGATCGCGTCCCCGATGAGGAAGGGGTAGAGACCGTACACCAACACCAGCGACGGCGGAACCAGGTGGGCGAGCCAGAGCAGCCCGAAGAAATAGATAGCCACTTCACCCGCGATCATGGCGACCACGGTATGCAGTAAGTCTCTGGTCCAGCCACGGTCCGCGAACCAGCCGACGACGAAGGCCGCGGCGACGAAGCCGGCGAGATAGCCGTAGGTCGCGGGGCCGGCCGTCCCGGGCGCAAACACCGGCAGGCCCGCGGTGCCCTCGACGATGTACGCGAGCATGGACGCGGTCCCCAGTCTGCTCCCGAGCAGGGCGCCGCAAAGGAGGACGCCGAACGTCTGGCCCGTGACCGGGACCGGCGTGAAAGGCAGATGGATGACGATATGCGCCAGCACGCCAGTGAAGAGACTGAAAGCAACGACCAGACCCACCTCGACCAGGAACGACCGCTCCCCCATCCACTGGCGCGCGAGCGTGGTCGGCGCCGGGTCACGCATGGCCAAATCCTAACGCGACGGGTTAACCTGTCGCGACCGGGACCTTCTCGAACTCGGGTCGGGGCGTCAGCAAAGCGAGGTCCTCTTCGGTCAGGGGCGTCGACTCGAGCGTGCGGCCGGTCTTGGCCGCCGCGACGATTTCGTCTTTGTGCAGCCGAATGCGACGGGCACCGAGGGGGCACTTCAAATACTCGGCGAGCGGCTCGTCGCAGTAGCCCATCCGCTGATCACCGCACTTCGGTTGCACGGGCTTCGCCAGTTCCGGAAAGCGCGCCTTGAGCGCGTTGCGCGCCTTGGCCCACATGTGCCGGATCTCCCACTGCGCCCGCCAGCAGAGCCGCAGGTCCGCGATATGCAGGAACTCCTCGAAGTTCACCGTGAAGGTGAGGTTCGTCGAGGCGGCGTTGGGCAGGAGAAAGCGGGCGTCCTCCGCCGGAACGCCCGCCTTGAGCGCCTGGTCATAGAGCTCACCCACGTGACGCATGAAGGCCAGGTATTCCTCGCGCAGGCCGGCTTGCTCCCAGGTTTGTGGAACGACGAATGGAAAGTCCGCTTCCTTGAAGGCGTAGTAGCGCTGTGACTGCTGGTCGAAGGTGATGCCGTTGTTGTGCCGCACCAGCTGGTGGCTGGCGGAGCGGGAGAGTCCGCTGACGGCGAAGGTGAAATAGACCTGGGTGCGGGGCGACGAATGTCCGCTCTTCAGCTTGTCGAAGATGAAGCTCTTCATCTTCTCTTCGGAGATCTTTCCGGACTCGATGTCGGCCCAGATCTGCTGCGGCGTGAAGCGCGAGTAACAGGTCCGGAAGGCGACGTACATGACGCGCACCGGGTCCGGGGTATGGGTCAGCAGCTGAACGTCAACGGCGGTTTCCATCCGGAGGCCTTCCCATTCTGGGACCCACAAGATGTTGTGTCAAGACCGGACTTTCCCACAATCTGTGGATAATCTGGGGACAAGATATCATGGCCAAGGTGCCGGTTACCGAAGCGGATTTCAACCTCCAGGGGCGGGTTGACAACTACCGCGAGCAACTGTTCGAGCTCTTGATCGCGCTCGACAAGCTGGTCCAGCAGCTGCTGGCCGACGTCAATCGGGAGAAGCTTAACGGCCGCGGCCAGACAACCTACGAGCCCCGTCCACCCCGCTGGACGCTCGCCTGGAAGAACAAGGGCCACCGCATCTACGAAGTCAACCTGATGGCCTTCGCGCAGGGCGGCGCATGGGTGATCCATGGTCGGATGGGGCTGGATCGGCCGTTCCGCAACCTGAAGAGCATCCGCGCGCGCGACGAGGCGCTGCTCCGCCAGGAGATCGTGGACCAGGTCGCCACCGATGAGACCGTCCTCTAGTCGCCTTTCACGGCCCCAGGTCTAGGCGAAGACCTCCGTTCGCGCCCAGGTAAGCCCCTCGGCGGTGACCTTTGCCGTGACCAGCGTCCCGCCCCCGAGGAGGCGCTCGTAGAAGAGCTTCAGCTCTCGAGGACGAAATTGGTAGATAGGGTAGGCCTGCGCTTCGGCAGGGTCGTAGGAAGGAAATCGAGCTGCGTAGACGCGCTCGGCGTCTTCGATGGCACGGCCAGTGACCCGGCCGGCCGTTCCAAAAAGCTGGATGCCGCGATCCGGCCGGCCCCAGGTCTGATGCGAGTCAAAGATCGTGACCGCCGCCGATCGATTCGCCACCAGGTTGCGAGAATGTCGCGAGTCTGGATCCGAGATCCAGACGACGTCGAACCGATCGCTCCAGGCAAAGTACATGTGATTGATATGGGCCCGACCTCCAGGCCATACAGTGGCGAGGGCGCAAAGTGGAGAGGCATTCATCAACCGCCGGCCGAGGCGCTCCAGCCGGTCCGAAGCAACGCGGCGTGAGGTTCGCTCAATCGTCACTGCTTTAGTCTGACAGCGACACCGCCGACAAGCCAACGAGACGGAGGCCAGAATTCTTTGCCTACGCCCGGCTCGATCCAGCGGACATACCTCGTCCTCCTGCTGGGCAACACGCTGGCCGCCTCACTCATCTGGGGGATCAACACGATCTTCCTGCTCGATGCCGGACTCTCCAACCTGGAGGCGTTCGCGGCCAACGCCTTCTTCACCGCCGGCATGGTGCTCTTCGAGGTACCGACGGGGGTGGTTGCCGACACCGCCGGGCGCCGCGTCTCGTATCTGCTCGGGAGCAACACGCTGGCCGCCTCACTCATCTGGGGGATCAACACGATCTTCCTGCTCGATGCCGGACTCTCCAACCTGGAGGCGTTCGCGGCCAACGCCTTCTTCACCGCCGGCATGGTGCTCTTCGAGGTACCGACGGGGGTGGTTGCCGACACCGCCGGGCGCCGCGTCTCGTATCTGCTCGGGACGGTGACGCTGGCCGGTTCGACGCTGCTCTACGTGCTGCTGTGGCGAATCCACGCCCCGTTCTGGCAGTGGGCGGTGGTTTCCATTCTCATTGGTCTCGGATTTACGTTCTTCTCCGGTGCCGTCGAGGCGTGGTTGGTGGACGCCCTCAAGGCGACGGGCTTCACCGGCGAACTCGAGTCGGTGTTCGGCCGTGGCCAGATCGTCACCGGAGTGGCGATGCTCACCGGGTCTGTGGTCGGCGGGTTGATTGCCCAGGCGACGAACCTGGGCGTCCCTTTCGTGCTGCGCGGTCTCATCCTGGTTGCGATGTTCGTCGTGGCGTTCAGGCTGATGCACGATATCGGGTTCTCGCCCGAGAAGGGTGGGCGCGTGGTGACCGAGATCCGAAATATTGCCTCGGCCTCGATCGACTATGGCCTCCGAGTACCGTCAGTCCGCTGGCTGATGCTCGAGTCCCTGTTCACGGGCGGCGTCGGGATCTACGGCTTCTACGCGCTGCAGCCCTACCTGCTGAAGCTCTACGGTGACCCACATGCCTATCTGATCGCCGGCCTGGCGGCGGCCATCGTCGCTGGCGCACAGATCCTTGGTGGAATAGCGGCGCCGCGGATCCGACGGCTCTTCTCGCGGCGCACGTCGGCATTGATCGCGACCGCAACAGTCGGCGTCATCGTTCTCGGGCTGATGGGGATTCTCCAGAATTTCTGGGTCGTCATCGGGCTGGTCGTCATTTGGTCGCTGATCTTCGCTGCCTCGATGCCAATCCGGCAGACCTACATGAACGGCATGATCCCGTCGCGACAACGAGCCACGATCCTCTCCTTCGATTCGCTGATGGCCTCCACGGGGGGCGTTTGGGCCCAGCCGCTCCTCGGTCGGGTTGCCGACGTCTGGGGATATGGGCCCTCTTACGTCGTCGGCGCCGCAATCTCAGCCGTGGCTATTCCGTGCCTGGCACTGTCCCGGCGCCAGAACGTGCCGGCCGACACGGTTCAGGCGGTTGCGGCCTCGAGTGCTTCGTAGCCCGAGCCGAGTCGATGATCGGTCACTGACTGGCAAGCGCCGCGTTCTGGGTTGGTTCGACGGGCGAAACATGAACGACGGAGCCCGGATCGCCGGGCCCACAATAATCCATCGAAACGTTGTCCACGATCGAAACCTGCAGGAATGCCCGGTCGTCAGGCGGAATGATCCGGACCGCAGCGCCTTGTATCAGGTCGGTCGTGTCGCACCGGTACTTGTTAACGACCACATAGGCCGACCCACCCACCGGGAGCTCGACCATCACCGGCTTGGATGAGGTCACCACCTGATCGCCGCCCCACACGTATTGCAGAGGCAGTACTCGACCGGCTCTATCAACGAATGAGACACCGGGATACCCGAGGAGGTAGCAGCCCGCGTGCGAGCTGTTCGTAAGGATGAGGGGTAGGGTGTGCTGTCCGGTCGGCTCGCTGAACCGCCCGCCCCACGCAAGCGTCAGCTGGGTGGCTGTGCAACGGCTGACAAAGTGGACAGGCGGGATTGCCGAGGCCGTGGCCGATCCTGACGCCTCAGTTGTTCCGGATTGGGTCGGCAGGCCTGGGCTTGCCGGTAGCGACGCCTGGCCGCCTGGCAGCGGCGTGGCACTAATCACAGCCGGAGATCCGCTACAGCCGGCGCTTAGGAGTGCAACAGCAAGAGCAGCGGTTAGCGCCAGGAGACGCCAGGGCATGGCGAGACTACAACGGTGAGGCGGTCAGTTGATTACGCTGCCAGACAACACGAAACCGCGCGCAGACCCCTGGCTTATCTGGTCCAGAGCACGGCACGGGTCAGGCCGGCGTCACCATTCACAATCCGAAGCGGTAGTGCCGCCATCTGCCAGCGGCCAGGCCGGACCTTAAAGAGGTCGAGCCCCTCGAGGATGGGAATACCGGCGCCGAGCAGCCGCTTGTGGGTGGGCGCCCCCTGGACGCCGTAGCCCTCGATCGATAGGTAGTCGATGCCGACCAACTCGACGCCGCGATCGACCATCCAGGCGGCGCCATCCGCTGCCAGATACACGAAGTTGGTCCGGAACGGTCGCGCCGGGTGCCACCAACGTGAGTTGCCGGTGCGCAGCAGGACCCGCCGGCTGCCGCGCGGGATCCGCGCCCTTGTCAGGTCGTCCGCGTTGATGCCGCCTCTCACCCGACCAAGATCGGCGACCCAGGCTGGACCGATGAAGCGATCGAGATTTAACCGGTCGACGCCCACCCCACCCCTGACGAAGTGGCTGGGGGCATCGATGTGCGTCCCGGTGTGCGATCCAAGGCAGAGCTCGCTGAGGTTGACGCCATCCCGCTGCAGCGTCATGGCGGGGCGGATCCGCACCGGCGGATTGCCACGATACACGGTCATCGCGTCGCGGAGAGGGACGCTCACGTCAATGAGCTTCACGCGATCTCAGGATAGAGCGCGCGCATGGCGAAGGAGTTCGGCGACGCTCCAGGCCTGGGCGATACAGCCCACCGGCCGGTAGGGCGGCTCGGGCTCGAAGACCTCGCTGACCGTCCCCAGCCCGGCGTCAGCCAGATGCGTCCCGAAGGGTTCGACGACACGCCGGACCGCCGCTCGATCAGCGTTGAGACGCAGGTGCGCATCGAGGTAGGGTCCCAGCAGCCAGGGCCACGCCAGACCCATGTGATAGGCCGCGTCGCGGGCACGCTGGTCGCCCCGGTACGTGGATTGATAGCGCGGATCATCCGGGCTCAACGTTCGAAGGCCGTAGGGAATCAGGAGCTTCGCCGTGACCACATCGAGCACACATCGCGCGCGATCGCCCTCAATCAGTGGATACACGAGGGCCAGCGCGATCACCTGGTTGGGGCGCAAGCTCGGGTCGTCACCGTCCGGGCCATCGACGACGTCGAAGCAATAGCCACCCACGCCGTACCAGAACCGTGCCTGGGCGGACTCGCGGACCCGCAGCGCCATCTCCCGGTACTGGCCCGCCGGTCGCATGGCGCGTTCGCACCAGTCGGCGGTCAGGCACAAGGCGTTGTACCAGAGCGCGTTGATTTCCACCGGCTTGCCCGCGCGGGGGCTGACCGCCCAATCCTCAACCCGGGCGTCCATCCAGGTCAGGGCATACCCCTCCTCGCCCCCGGCGAGCAACCCGTCGCCGGCATCCATCCGGATGTTGTGCCGCGTGCCACGGACATGCCAGTCGATGACCCCTTCCAGGGCATCCAGCCGGTCGGCGACGAATCGCCAGTCACGGCTGACGCGCAGGTACGCCGCCAGCGCCTGGAACAGCCAGAGGGTCGCGTCCATGGTGTTGTATTCCGGCGCCTGACCACCGTCCGGAAACCGATTGGGTATCAGGCCCTCGTGGAGATACCCGATGTAGGTGTCGAGCACGGCACGGGCTTCCCAGAGCGTGCCCGGCCGGATCGCCAGGCCCGCCAGGCTGATCATCGTGTCCCGTCCCCAGTCGGTGAACCAGTGATAGCCGGCGATCACGGTTCGCCGCTGGGCGACCGCCGATTCCCCGATCGTCTGGCGCGCGACACGGAACTGTTCGGCGGCAACCACCAGCTGCGCGGCGAGTGGATGGTCGGTCGCCGGGTCGCGCAACGCCGCCTGTCGCTGCCGCGCGGCCTGCGATGAGGTGGCGACGTCCCATCCCGGAGGCGTCGGCTCCGTGCCGATGACGACCACCACCTCGTGCTGGTCATCGAGCGCGATCTCGACGGTTCCCGGCGTGAACAGGTCCTCCTCGTCATCGAGGCCGCGCTCGCGCTCCGCGCGATGCAGGACCCGCCAGTACCAATCCGGACGGCTCCGCACGACCGGCGAGGGATGGACCTGGAAGTGAGTCCGGACACCCACGGCGTCGACGATCCATCCATCGCGGTTCTCGGCCATGTCGAAGCCACCCTGGCCGTGGCGCTGCTGGTGGTAATCGCGGTGCGCGAAGAGCGGCCGGAGCTGCAGCGAGATAGGCGGGCCGGCCACCAACCGGTAGGTCAGGACGGTTCGGTTCACGCCCAGCTCCATCCAGATGCGCTTTTCGATGATGCGGCCGTCGACGAGCCAGCGGAACGCCGGCAGCATCCCGTCGATCTCCACCGCCTCCAGCCGCCGAAATCCGTCGGGGTAGATGGTGCCGTCCCAATATTCCGCAGCCGAGAGCGGCTGCGGTGGCCCATCGGCGCTCCGCAGCCACTCCTCAACCGATGCCAGTAAGACCATCCGCTGCACCGGCGGATTCATCGAGGCAACTAGCAGCCCGTGATAGCGCCGGGTGTTGACCCCGGCTACTGTCCCAGAGGCGTAGCCACCAAGCCCGTTGGTCACCAACCACTCCCGGCGCATGGCCGGCTCGAGGTGGCGACAGGTTTCGGCATCGAGACGAAGCCCCACGGCGGACCTACGCGGCGGCGATCGTCAGGAGAGTCTTGATGTCCTCTGGGCGGCGGTCGAGCGCCGAGGTAAAGTCCGCGAACGGGACGCGGCGCGTGATCAGCCGCTGGAAGATGCCGGGCCATTGTCGCTCGGCCTGCTGAAAATGCTGCACGCCCATTTCGAAGTAGCGGCGGTTGGCGTTCACGGAGCCAAACGTCACCCGGTTGCCGAGGACCATCTGCAGGTTGATAACGTCCGCCGGGATCTCGATACTGCGATTGCCCGCCGACACGCCGGTCAGGCAGAGCACGCCGTTGGTCCCGAGCTGGGCCATCGCCTGAAACGCGACCGCGCTGTTGCCGGTCGCTTCGAGGATGACGTCGATCTGGCCGAGCTCGTCCTTGATACTCGTCACCGGATGGTCACCCACACTCCGGTAGCTGGCGCCCAGGCTGCTGAGGATGCGGCCCTGCGAGCTCTCAGGCGGCGACTTGGCATAGACATGCACCTCGAGGCCCCGCAGCCGCAGCAGGATCGTGCCCAGGAGGCCGATCGGCCCGGCGCCCAGCACGACCGCCCGCTTCGGCGCCCACAGCATCCGCTCCTGGATCTTCCAGGCCTGGTAAGTGGCTTTCTCCACGATGCTCAAGGGCTCGAGTAAGACGGCGAACGGTCGCAGTGACGGTGGGATCTTGACCATGAAGGCGGGGCTTTCGCCGTAGTACTCGCCCATGTAGCCGTGCGCGCCCTTGATCCCCCGCTCGGTGTAGTTGCCGAACAGGCACATATCGCTCTCGCCGGCGCGACAGTTGGGGCAGTCGTCCGGGCGGCGAACCGTGGAGACTACGAGGTCGCCGGGCTCGAAACCATCCACGCCCTCCCCCACCGACTCGACGATGCTCAAGGCCTCGTGACCGATGACGAGGAAATCGAACCCTGGAGGCGCCTCGCCGTAGAGCCCGTCATTGATCTCGGTGTCGGTGCCGTCGATGCCGACCTCCAGCACTCGCATCAACGCCATCTCGGCGGCGACCCGCGGAACGGGGAGCTCGACCTGCCGGGCGCTGCCGGCTTGCTTGGGCGTCACCGCCACCGCACGCATGGTGGCAGTCAGCGTTCGGGCCATCGATCTAATAGTAGGCAGCGTGCTTATCGAGTCGCCAGCAGCGCGAGGCGTGGCACCGGCGGTATCAGAAACACGCCGGTGTCGACCCGCACCACGCGCTGGAATCCTGCCAATCGGAGCGCGTCGGAAAGCTGCGCGATGGTGCGCAGCTGGAAGGGCGGCGGCAAGCCACTGAGTCGCGCACTCCAGAACAGGATGGCCGATCGCGCGCTCTTTTCGAACTCCCAGAGGAGAAAGCGGCCGCCGGGCCGGAGCACGCGGGCCACCTCGCGGAAACTGGTCCGCAGCGCGTCGTCATCCAGGTGCTTGAGGACATGCGACGTGAGGACGACGTCAAACGCCTCGTCATCGAAGGGCAGCCGCGTGGCGGGCGCCACCTGCAGCCGGATTCGATCGCGCAGACCGGGCCTGGCGATCTCGCGCTCGCCGATTCGGATCAGGTCAGGCGAGACGTCGACGCCGAGCAGCGGATGGGTGAAGGCAATCCGCTCCGCCAGGGCGATCAGGATGTTGCCGATGCCGCAGCCGAGGTCGAGGACGCGATCTTGCGGCGTGATGCTGGCCGCGCTCAGGATGCGCCGGTAGGGGGTGTTGATCACCCAGAGTCCGCGTCGGGAAAACACGTAACGCATCACCATGCCGCGCAGCCCGTGGCTGAACCACTCACCGTAGGTCTTGCCGACGGCGGTCTCGTCGATGTGTCCGGGATTACCGCCCACTGGCCGACACTACCAGCGGCACCGCCGCCGCGGTGGCCAGGGCGATCACCGCCCATTTGCCCAGCAGCAAGGACGACGGACGGCCCCGCCACCTGAGGCTGACCAGCAGCGCGGCGGCCGCGCCGCTGACGAGCGAAAGCGCCGCAATCCCGGTTTGGCCGCGACGGATGATCACGTTGATCGCGATCACGGTGCCGACCAGCAGCAGCCCCACGGCAGCCATGTCCGCTCCCGGCTTTCCGAGCGTGACCGCCAGCGTCTTCAGTCCCGCCGCCCGGTCTCGGTCACGATCGGGTATGGCGTCGGCGAGATGGATCGCCGCGGCAAGCGGACTGCCACCCAGGAACAGGAGCAGCAGCGAACTCAGCGGACGACCCGCGAGGAGGCCGATCCAGAACGGCATCAGGGGAAAGGCAATCGCGAAGGGCACCACACTCAGCGGGCTCGCTTTGAGCCACAGATCGTAGGCCCAACCACACGCGGTCCCCACCCCGACCAGCAGCAAGCCGACCGTTCCCAAATCGGCGAGCACGCACAGCAGGAACGCGCCGACCGCACAGGCGACCGCGACGCGAAGCGCGGCACCGGGTGAGACCAGCCCCAGGGGAATCGGGCGTTGGCGGCCCGCCCGCCGGTCGAGGTCGGCATCGGCCCACTCATTCAGGGCACTGATCGAGAACTGGACCAGCAGCATGATGGCGGCCACCCACCAGAAGCGACGGTCGCCCGGACCGATACCAAAGATCCAGGCGAAGCCCATTGCGGCGAGGGTCGTCAGCAGCGAGGGAATCGGGTGGAGCAGCTCGACGGTCGTCCACCGCGCCGCGCGGGCGCGCCCGGTCAGTGTGGCTGGCCCTGGTGGGTGGCCGGCTCCGTGACCGGAATGCGGATTCGCGAAGCGCCTTCCTCGGCCCCGATCGGCAGCGAGATCGTCAGGATGCCGTGGGTGAGCGTCGCCTTGGCGCCACTGCCGCGCACCGGCCGGGGCACATCGATCTCCCGGTGCGACGTCCCGACCGACCACTCGTGCTGGAGGTAGTGCTGTTGCTCCTGCGGATATCGCGCTTCCGCATCGACGGTCAGCTGCCGGCCCTGCAGGCTAACGTGCACGGTGTCGTGGTGCGCGCCCGGGATCGGGATGGCCACGGTGATCTGATCGTTGGCCTCGTAGAGGTTGACCGGCGGTGCCACCGCGACCAGCTTGCTCACAAGACATCTTCTAACACGCGGCTACACCGTTCTGCCGTAGCGTTCTCGCTCCCACTCGCTGACGGTCTCACGCCAGGCCTTGAGCTCCCAGGCGCGCGAGGTTACGTAGTACTCGCTGAACCGCTCGTCCAAGGCGTCGCGGAGGACGCGATCGGCGTCGAACGCCCGGATCGCGCTCTCGAGCGACCCGGGAAGCTCCGGGAGGTCCGCCCGCGCGTAGGCGTCGCCTTCGACCGCCGGCGGCGGGCTGGCCTGGCGACGGATTCCGTCCGTGGCCGAGGCGACCACCGCCGCGAGGGCGAGGTAGGGGTTGGCGTCGGCTCCCGGCCGCCGGCATTCCAGGCGGCAGAGCTCCGGGTGTTCCGGGTGCACGATGGCGCGAACGGCCGCCGAGCGATTCTCGATACCCCAGCTCGCGTTGACCGGGGCAAACCACCCAGGGACCAGCCGTTTGTACGAGTTGATGGTGGGATTCAGAAGCAGCGACGCGGCCGGCAAGTGTTCCACCACGCCCGCGATCGCGGCGGAAAACACAGGCGGTAACGACCCCGCCCGGTCGGCTACGCGGAAGGCATTCTTGCCGTCCCGCCAGCAGGACAGGTGGATGTGCCCGCTCGAGCCTTCTTCCCCGGCCGCGGTTTTGGCGAGAAAGC
>VBGO01000437.1:480-2999 GCA_005882525.1 Chloroflexota bacterium | reverse complement strand
ACACGCGGTACTCGGGATACCCGGGTGGCCTGCGTAGGCGCACGCTCGAGAAGGCCCAGGAGCTGGACCCAACGTTCCCGGTCACGACCGCGGTGCGCGGCATGCTGCAACGGAACACTTTGGGAGCCGATATGCTGAAGCGCCTTCGCGTGTACGCGGGCGCGGAGCACGGCCACGCGGCACAGAAACCGAAGGTCCTGACCT
Source organism: Chloroflexota bacterium (assembly GCA_005882525.1). Taxonomy (GTDB): domain Bacteria; phylum Chloroflexota; class Dormibacteria; order CF-121; family CF-121; genus CF-13. The sequence goes on along the minus strand of VBGO01000437.1, from coordinate 2,795 downwards.
TCGATGCAAAAGGAAACTTGAAGATTGGCTGACAACCTGAATCGAGGCACCGGGCGGCGCAAGAACGCCATCGCGCGCGTCCGACTGACCCCGGGTGAAGGCCGCGTCACCGTCAACGAGAAGGACCCGCTCGCCTACCTGGGCAGGCGTGTCCTCGAGATGGCCGCCCTCGCGCCGCTTCGCGTCACGGGCACGCAGCGCAAGTTCGACATCTCGATCAAGGTCATCGGCGGCGGGACCAGCGGGCAGGCGGGCGCGATCGCGCATGGCATCGCCCGCGCGTTGACCCGCTTCGACCCCGACCTCCGCGCGGCGCTGAAAAAGGCGGGTCTACTGACTCGTGACGCTCGGATGAAGGAGCGCAAGAAGTACGGACTGAAGCGGGCCCGGAAAGCTCCCCAGTACACGAAGCGCTAAACGGACCTTCCCGTCAGCTCGACTGGCCCGACTGCCAGAACACCCGAGACCTGGGTGGTTTGCCGCGCCCGGGTGGCGTCACCCGTCCGGGCGTGCTGATCCGGTCGGACCACCTGGGCCATCTCACCGAGCCAGGTCGCGAGGCGATGCAGGCGTACGGGGTCGCGACTGTCATCGACCTGCGCAGCCCAGGGGAGGTATCGAGAGACCCAGTTTCGCGTTCGCGAGACAAGGGCGTGCGGTACGTCCACGCGCCGCTCATCGACGACGCGAACATGAACAACATCGGCGACGAGGGCAACATGCTGGAGCGCTACCTCATGATCGTGGAGAAGCGACACGAGGCATTCCGCGACGTCTTTCAGCGGGTCGCCGAAGCGGAGGGCGGAGTCCTGTTTCACTGCTTTGCGGGCAAGGACCGCACCGGCCTGGTCGCTGCGATGCTGCTCGACCTGGCGGGCGTGCCCCGGGAGCACATCGCGGAGGACTACGCCGAAACCGACCGGCAGCTGGCGAGGCAGTACGAGGTCTGGATCAACGAGGCGGAGCCGGACAAGCGGGACGCGTTTCGCGACGAGCTCCGATGCCCACCCGAACGAATCCTTGGCGTCCTCGACCACATGGAGCAAAGGTGGGGAGGCGTCCACGGCTACCTCGCAGCGTCCGGCATGACCCCGGCCGATATCGAACGTGTGAGCGCGAAGCTGGCATAGAACCAGAAACACTTCGCGGTCGCCTGGTCGAACTACGGCCCAGTGAAGGCTTTGAGCCGTCCTCGGGCAGCGCGCGGTGGTGGGTCTGGCGGACCGAGGACATGCGGCGGATCGGGTTCGCCAGCCTCCATCGCAAGTCGGACACTGTTTATTCGGCCGGCGCGTATCTCGGCTGGCGGGGCGGGGGCATGAACGGGGGGTACGGCGCCGAAACGTTTCGGCTGATGTGCCGCTACGCCGTAAAAAGACTCGGTGCAGCCAAAATCCTTGCGGCCCATACGAATCTCGAGCACAAGTCAGCACTCGAAGAGGCCGGATTCAAGCTCGTAAGTGCGTTCCCGCCCCAGCATGCGAAGCGCCGCCGAGGCTACGGAATCCGCCGTTTCGAATGGACCCCACGCGCCTGATAACTCAGGCCGCGCTCTCGTCCGGCCCTCGAGTCGGCTGCCGGAACAAGTCCAACCGAGGCGGCACCGTCACATACGTACCGTCTTCCGTCCGGACCATCTGCCACGCACCCTCATGCACCATCCAGTGATGTCGGTGACAAAGAAGGACGAGGTTAGGCAAATCAGTAGACCCACCCTTGATCCAATGCTTCAGGTGATGCCCGGACGTATAAGACGCCGGCCGATCGCAACCTGGCCACCTGCATCCTCTGTCCCTCACATTCAGGGCGCGTCTGATCGATGCGCGAATTCGTCGCGTCGTGCGGCCCACGTCGATCACCTGCGAATCCGCGTTGAGCAAGATTCGCGTCACGTTGCAGTCGCACGCCAGCCTCTCCACGGCTCCAGCTGAAATCGGGAGGGTCAGTTCAAGGTCTGCCGCAGGCGCGCCGCAGCGCTGAAGCAGAGTCTCGAGCGTGGTCGTGACCTGGAGGTGCGGCCGTTGCCCGCCTCGTTGGGGAAGAGTCCCTCCGTCCAGCACGCGGACAGCCATCTCAACCAGCCCATCGGCGCGTCGTCGGTCGAGCCTCCGATCGTCGGCCTTGCCGCCCCGTTTGGCGAGAGGCTCCAAGGCTGTAAGCAGGACGGCCCCACCTTCCGGATCGAGCACGCCACGAATCCACAGCATTCCGCCCTCGCCCGTTGTCACGTTCAACACACGCGCCTGCGCCGCTTCCGCTTCCCGCGCTGCGTAACCCTGGCGATCGATCGAGTGCCGGTAGCGGTGGCAGAAGTT
>VBGO01000437.1:0-443 GCA_005882525.1 Chloroflexota bacterium | reverse complement strand
CGCCTCCCGCGCGATCAGCGCGAGATGTGGAAACCCGATCTGACCTCCCGCCATCGCTTCGACGGTCTGAGGAATCCTTTAAACCTGCTCACCGACGGCCACGCGATCCGCGGCCGCGCCGCCGGTCATGTGACAGTTCGTACGTATCCAGTGGATCGGCGAATATGACCCCTCGCGGTCGAACTCGTCCGTCGCGGCAAACGCGGCAGCCATCTCAGAGAACTTCAAATCGAGCAGGTTTCTGCCCCGCGCGACCTCCCTCAGATCGGCGGTGAGCTCGGGACCCGTCTCGCGGATCGGTGCAGCGCAGAACTCCTCGACGCGAGCGACCAGCCGCAAAACCGACTCAGAAACGTCTGGCACAGAAACGTCCGACATACAGCGCAGATTAGGAACGAACGGCCACGAACGGAACGCTCTTAACAGCCGCGAAATCAGACCAG
>VBGO01000436.1 GCA_005882525.1 Chloroflexota bacterium | reverse complement strand
CTCGGCCACGCGGCTCGACCATCTCCGAGTCGACCCGCTTCAACCGCTAGGCCGAGAATAAGCGGCATGGCACAGATCGGCTATGCCGCAATGCTGGAGCAGTTTCCTCCGCGCGACCTGGTTGGCTTCTGCGAAAAGGCCGAGGCCGCCGGGTTCTCGGGCGTGATGGCCGCCGACCATGTCCAGCCCTGGACGCCGCAGCAGGGCAACGCCGCCTTCGTATGGTCCTTCATGACCGCAGCCGCCGAACACACCAAGGGCGATATCGGGCCGGGCGTCACCTGTCCATCCTTCCGGTCGCATCCGGCGATCATCGCTCAGGCCGCTGCCACCATGGCCGTCATGTACCCAAACCGCTTCTGGCTCGGGCTGGGTTCGGGTGAAGCGCTCAATGAGCACATCGTGGCCGGCTACTGGCCCGAGGTCGCGGAGCGCATCAACCGGATGTTCGAATCGATCGAGATCATCCGGAAACTATTCAGTGGCAAGGACGTCAAGCACGCCGGTGACTACTACAAGATGGAGACGATGCGACTCTGGACGCTGCCCGAGCAGCCCCCACCGATCTATGTCGCGACCGCTGGACCGGTGACGGCCGAGAAGACGGGCCGGTTCTGCGACGGACTGATCACCGTCGGCGCACCCGAGGAGAAAATCGAGGGCGTCTTCCAGCGCTTCGAGAAGGGGGCCAGGGAGGCGGGCAAGGATCCATCGACGATGCCGCGGATTCTCCAGCTTCACCTCTCCTGGGCCCGCACCGACGAGGAAGCCATGCAGAACGCGCTCACCGAATGGCCGAACGGCGGGATGAAATTCGCCAAGGCCGACATTCGATCGCCGAATGATTTCGCGCAAATGGCCAAGCTCGTCAGGCCTGAAGATTTCCAGGGCCGCATGCTCATCTCATCGGATCCGGACTCCCATCGCCGCGAAATCCAGAAGTTCATCGACCTGGGGTTCAACCGCGTCTATCTGCACAACGTCGGTCGCAACCAGCTCGAGTGGATTGACGTCTTCGGCCGGCAGGTCCTCCCCAAGCTCCACTAGGGCCGATCCGCATCGCCCCGCGGCCATCGCCGCGGCGATCGATGTCGAGCTGCGCCGCCATCGGAATCCGGCTCGCGCCCCGGCCGAGAAGGCGTACCTGAAGAGCGATCTCGATTTCCTGGGCGTGGGGCTTCCGGTCATGCGGCAGGCGGTCCGGTCGGTCGAGCGGCAGCATGGCGGGCTGGGCCATCAGGGTCCCGTTGCGCTGGTCCGCATCCTCTGGAGCCGCCCGGTCTTCGAGCGACGGATGATGGCGGTCCTGCTTTCTGGAAGCCTTCGAGCCGCTCCTGCGCCCGCCGGATATCAGGCTCCTGGAGCACTTGATCCGTCAGTCGAAGACGTGGGCATTTGTCGACGAGTTGGCGATCGCGATTACGGGGCCGCTGGTGGAGCGCTCGCCAAAACTTCTTCGGGTCCTTGACCGCTGGGCCGAGGACGACGACTTCTGGCTCCGCCGCTCCGCGATGCTGGCGCTGCTGCGGCCCTTGCGCCGCGGCCGCGGCGACTTTCCCCGCTTCGCGCGCTACGCAGAGCGGATGCTGGCGGACCGTGAGTTCTTCATCCGCAAGGCGATCGGCTGGGTGCTGCGGCAGACCGGCAAACTGCAGCCGGATGTGGTCTATAGCTGGCTGATGCCCCGCGCCGCCCGGGCCTCCGGCGTTACCGTCCGCGAGGCCGTGAAGTACCTTTCTTCGGCGCAGCGCGCCGCGGTGCTCGCCGCCTATCAGTCGGCAACGCGCCCGGAAGGACCTTCCGGCCGCGCACCTCGATAAAGGCCGGGAACAGGCTGTCTAGATGGGCATCGCTGCCCGGCTCCGTGTCGTCGTCATCTCCGGGCGAAAACTCCCAGATCCCGTCGACCATCATCCCGGC
>VBGO01000434.1 GCA_005882525.1 Chloroflexota bacterium | reverse complement strand
TCAGCTGCCGGGCCAGGACGGTCGGATCAGCATCCTCGGCAATCGTCGAGTAGCCACGGATATCCGACATCAGGACGGTAACGATCAGCGTTTCCGTCTCGCCGAGCTTGCGACCCTCGCGACGCAGCTTCTCGGCGATCCCCGTCGGCAGCAACCGGCTGAGGCTTTCCCCTTGCTCTTCCCGATCGACGATCGCCTGGTGCAACATCTTCAGCCGGCGTAGCGCCCCCGCCGCCCCCGTACTGGCGGCCTGCGCCAGCTTGAGAAACAACTTCTGGATGGCGTCGTCGACATCGGCCGGGGTCGTCCGTCGGGCAACGGCGATGGCCTTGATCGGCCGGCCTTCGGCGAGCATCTGCAGGATTTCTTCCTCATCGGGCGAGAGGTCGGTACCCTGGCTGGCGGGCCGCACCAGCGCCTCGACGATCCGCGGGTCGAGCCATGATCCGCCGGCCGTCACTTCACGGATCGCGCGGAACAGCTGGTCGCCCTCGGCGACCCGGTCCTTCAGGAGGTAGGCATAGCCGGCGGCCCCTTCGCTCAGCAGCGCGATCGCGTAATCCGGCTCGTCGTACTGCGATAGCACCACGATGCCGGTGCCGGGATGGCGCTTGCGTACCTGCTTGGCGGCCTCGATCCCCTCGTTCTGAAAGGTTGGGGGCATGCGGATATCGGTCACGACCACCTGGGGCGCGGCCAGCTCGGCCCCCGCGACCAGCCCGTCGTAGTCGCCGGCCACGCCGACGACCTCCATATCCGGGGCGCTCCCGATCAGCGCCCGAACGCCCTCGCGGACGATCAGGTTGTCATCGGCCAGGAAGACGGAAATCTTGGGCGCGGGCACGTCCCCTATTTGAAGCCTGCCCGGGCCGATCGTCAAGGGAGGTAGCCACGAGGTCCCGCCGGGTGCTGGCCGCCCTTCGACCGGCGGGTGGGCAGGGTCGACGCGGCCAACCGA
>VBGO01000428.1 GCA_005882525.1 Chloroflexota bacterium | reverse complement strand
CCAGTTTGGCGCTTCCGGGACAGGGCCAGGCCGGAAGCCCACGGTCAGGACGAGAATGACGTTCCATGTGCGGCCGGATATCCTTCTCGTTCAATCGAGCCGACCTGCTCGCTACGTACGCCTGGCTCAACGACGCGCCCGACGAAGAGGTGCGCTACAACATCGCGCCGACCGATCCGATCCTGGCGGTCGGCCCGCGGCAGGCGGAGATGGTGCGATGGGGCATCGATGGCAGAAAGGGCGGGCTCTTCAACCTCCGCTCGGAAACCGCGATTGGCAAGCCCTTCTATCACCGTCAACTGCTCGGCCATCGGGTGGTGGTGCCCGCCAGCCACTTCTACGAGTGGCGCGCCGTTGGAAAGCGCCGGCTCCCGGTCGCGATCGCGCGCGAGGATGGCAAGCCGCTGAACCTCGCCGGGGTTATGGGCCGCTGGGAGGACCGGCGTGCAGCGACCATCCTGACAACCACCCCCAGCGCGGACATCGTGGCGCTGCACAACCGGATGCCGGTGATCCTGAACGACGACGACGCTGCCACCTGGGTCCTCGAGGAGTTGTCGCTCGAGCAGGTCGCCGGGTTCCTCAAGCCGAGCCCTGACGGGTGGCTGCGACTGGCGCCCGCGTCGCCCCTGGTGAACGACGTGCGCAATCAGGGTCCCGAGCTGCTCGATCCCGACGCCCTGCCGCCTCGCTTCCAGCTGGAGCTGATTCCTCCGGGCTAACGCTCGACAGCCCGCAAATGGTGGTTGAAACGGTTGGCGGCCCCCGCCGTTGTGTATGCAGTCCGAGGATCAGGAGATGAGGTGACCGATTCGCGCGACGACGGCGGCTCGGCGTTCGACGAGCTGTATCGAACTCTATATCCGCTCGTCGTCCGGTCTGTCTATCTCGTCGTCCTCAATCCAGATATCGCCCAGGAGATTACTCATGAAGCGTTTCTTCGACTGTGGCAGCATCGAGACCGCCTCGTCGAGCACGCGAACGAGCGGGCGTGGCTGATGCGGGTGGCCATCAACCTTGCGATTGACCACCGCCGCAGCCTGTTGACGGCGTTGCGTCACCGAGGTACGGACTCGCCGGCGGTGGATCCCGCAATCGCCGCTATCGCCGGTATCGACCGGGACGAGATGCGGCACGCGCTCCTCCGTCTTGGACGCCGAGACCGCGCGCTGCTCGCCCTCCGGTTTGAACAGGACCTCAGCTTCGTGGAAATCGGAACGATTTTCGGCCGACCCGAGCCGACCGTGAAGACGTGGCTTCACCGCGCGCTCGCCCGCCTTCGACGGGAGATGGGCGGCCTGCAGGGGTCGCCGATGGCGGAGGAGTCCTGATGGACGAGCAGGATGAACTGATTCAGCGCCTGACCCGCTTCTACCGGAGGGCCCGCAACGATGTCCCGTCGACCGCCCCCACCTGGGTGCCGGGTCAGCGCCGAAACGTCCGGTGGCTGCAGCCCGTGCTGGCCAGCATCGCGCTGGTTGTTCTGGCGGCCGGCGTGACGGTCAGCATCCGCATGGTTCGCGACCAGGCAACCCGTGCCAAGATCACGCCCACCCCCACGGTCAGCGCCGTGCCGACGCCGAGCGCGTCGCCGAGCCCATCGGCATCAGCCACGTCGAGCTGGGTCACGAGCCGGATCCCGATCGGCCAAGTGTGGACGATGTCGCTGGATCCATCGGCTGTCTTTGCGCTCTATGCGCCTGGCCCCACCGCCGGCCGGCCCAACCCGTCGGAGACAAAACTGGCCAGAATCGACCGGGCGAGCGGCGCTGTCACCACCGCCGGGCCATTCCCCAGCGCGACCCTGTTGGCTCG
>VBGO01000427.1 GCA_005882525.1 Chloroflexota bacterium | reverse complement strand
AGTGTCGATGGCGGCGACTCGGCCCGTGCCTTCGCGCCGACCGCCGCCCAGGTGCCGCTGCTCCGCAACGATGACGGTGACGTCCTTGGGTTACGCGAGGCCGTCGGCCAGGGCCAGCTGGTGGCGCTCACCGATCCCCTCATCCTCTGCAACGGATATCTCGGCAAGTCCGACAATGGCCGATTCGCCGCCGATCTGATGGCGTTGACGCCGGCGGGTGGGCGGGTGTGGTTCGACGAATTCCATCATGGCGCGGCGGCCAGCGGATCGACGGAAACGGCATGGATGACGACGCCCTGGGGCCTTGCCCTGCTCGGGGCGGTGGTGATCGTCTTCGTCGGGATGGCCTTGCGCGGCCGGGCCTTCGGCCCGCTGATTCCCTTGCGGGCGCGCGAGGATCGCTCGACGGCGGAGTACGCCGTGGCGGTGGGCAGCCTGCTGCATCGCACCGGCGCCCGGCAGGTTACGCTGCAGACATTGCTCTCCGCCACCCGCCGCGCGGTCGCCCAGCGAGTCGGTCTCGGTGGCAACATCTCCGCTGATCGGGTCGAGGCGGCCATCGCCCAGCGCGCGCCCGCGGCCGCTGTCGAGCTCGCCCGCGCGGAACGCGAGCTCGACGTCGCCAGCCTCAGCGAGGTGGAGGTCCTCACGATGGCCCGCCGGTTGCATGACCTCGCCTACCCGTTATCAGCCAGCAGTTCCCCTCCCCCGTTTCCGGAGGAGGGTCAGGGTGGGGGCCGCATGAAGGAGTCCGCATGAAAGCCGCCGATTTTTACGCCCGGTTTCGCACGGAGGTCGCGAAGGCGATCGTCGGCCAGGACGACGCCGTCCGCCTCTGCGGGCTGGCCCTGATCGCGCAGGGCCACGTCTTACTCGAGGGCGTCCCCGGGGTGGGCAAGACCTTGCTGGCAAAGACGATCGCGCGCCTGCTCTCCCTTCAGTACGGGCGCGTCCAGTTCACCCCGGACCTGATGCCGGCCGATATCGTCGGAACCTCGGTCTTCGACCTGCAGTCGCGCTCGTTCCGCGTCCGCCAGGGACCGGTGTTCACGAACATCTTGCTGGCCGACGAGATTAACCGCGCCCCGGCAAAGGTGCAGGCCGCGCTGCTCGAGGCGATGGAGGAGCATGGCGTGAGCCTCGAGGGCCAGCAGCTGCCGCTCCCCGAGCCGTTCATGGTGCTGGCGACCCAGAACCCGATCGAGTACGAGGGCACCTATCCGCTGCCCGAGGCGCAGCAGGACCGCTTCCTCTTCAAGGCGTTCATGAACTACCCGACGCCCGAGCAGGAACTCGAGATGCTCCGGCGCTGGGATGCGGGGATCGAGCTGCGGGACCCGGTGCGAGCCGGCGTCGAGCCGATCTTCGACGCCGCGGCCATCGCCGAATGCCAGGCCGAGGCGCGCGCGGTGACGGTCGATGAGCGCTTGCGCCGCTACATCATCGAGCTGGCGGTCGCCACTCGTCAGGCCGCCGAGCTGGTGCTGGGCGCGAGCCCGCGGGCCGAGGTGCTCCTGTTGCTCGCATCCAAGGCGACGGCCGCCTTCGAGGGCCGTGACTACGTCACCCCGGACGATGTCAAGGGTCTGCTCCGTCCGACCTTCCGGCATCGGCTGTTGCTGCGGCCGGAGGCCGAGGTCGGCGGCCAGACGTCCGACAGCATGCTCGACGCCGTCATCGCCCGAGTGACGCCGCCGCGCTGATGCGCCGGACGGACTCGTGACCCTTCTTCCGCAGCCGCGCCTGCTGGCCGCATTGGTGGCCGGATCCGTGCTCTTCTTACTGCTCCTGCTGAGCCCGGTGTTCGTGATCGCGCCGCTGCTGTACTACGCGGCGATGGTAGGCGTCATCGTGGCGGATGCGGGCCGGCTCCCTAACAAGTCGGGCTTCATGGCGAGCCGCGTCTTGCCCCAGCCGTTCTCGCTGGGCCAGGTGCAGAGCGTGCAGCTGC
>VBGO01000013.1 GCA_005882525.1 Chloroflexota bacterium | reverse complement strand
ACCACGAAGGCGAAGTTCTCGGAGCTCACGAGCGAGAGTTTGGCGCCGTAATAGGTCCCGGCAAACCCGCTGAACGAGGCGCCGATCGCGAAGGCCAGAAGTTTGACGGCGACCGTATTCACGCCCGTCGCGGCGGCGGCCACCTCATCTTCGCGCACCGCCATCCACGCGCGGCCGAGACGCGACCGGTAAAGGTTGTTCGCCGCGATGACGCAGATGACCACGAGGATCACCATCAGGACGTAAAACGCCAGCGGATCGATGAAGTCGAACCGCGGCAGGAACTTGAACGGCTGCCCGTTGTCCCACGGCCCGCTAAGCCCGAATGGCAGCGAGGGTGGCTCGATGCCGGCAATCCCGTTCACCCCGCCGGTCCAGTTTCCGAGGACCGATCCAGGCCCCAGGTAGCGGAAGATCCTCGGCACGATCTCGCCGAATCCCAGCGTTACGATCGCCAGGTAATCGCCGCGGAGCCGCAGCGTCGGTGCCCCCAGCAACGCCCCGAAGCTGGCCGCGGCGAACATGCCGACGAACAACAGCAGCCAGAATGGGAGATGGATCTCGTGGTGCAAGGGACTGCCATACAGTTGGCCCGAGGCGAACATGCCGACGGTGTAGGCGCCGATGGCGAAGAAGGCCGCGTAGCCGAGGTCGAGGAGGCCGGCATACCCGACCACGATATTCAGCCCGATGGCGAGCAGGACATACACGCCCGCGTCGGCGGCCTGGTTGATCAGGGCGCCGCCGCTCCCTCCGGTGAGAATCGTCGCGAAGAAGGGAAAGGCCAGGGCGCCCACGAGGAGCAATCGATAGATGACCGAATCGCGGTCGCTCCAGCCACTTGTGATGGCGCCCAGCCCAGGTGGACTGCGCCGGCTGGGCGTGCTCATTTCTCCGGCACCCGCATGCCGAGCAGCCCGGTCGGCCGGAAGACGAGGACCAGGATCAAGATGCTGAAGATCCAGACATCGGTGAGCTGGGAGGTGAAGTAGCCGTCGCTGAAGGCCTTGACCAGGCCGATGAACAGGCCCCCGATGGCCGCCCCCTGGATGTTGCCGATCCCGCCGAAGACGGCCGCGGTGAAAGCGAAGAGTCCGGCCTGAAAACCGAGATCGAATCGCACGGTGTTGAAGTACAGCCCGAAGATGACGCCGCCGGCTCCGGCGAGGACGGCGCCGATGAAGAAGGTGGCGGCGATGGTGCGATTGATGTCGATGCCCATCAGTTGGGCGGCGTCCTGGTCCTGCGCCGTCGCCCGCATGGCCTTGCCCAGCTTGGAACGGTTGATGAAGGCGGTCAGCACGATGACGAAGCCCACCGCCAGTCCGATGACCGTCAGGTCCTTGACGCCGATCGACGCCTCTCCGCCCAGGGAGATGCGTCCCGCCGGGAGGAAGTCAGGGTAGTGGATGTTGTTGGCGCCTCGCCAGATGTACATCACCCCTTCCAGGATGAACGACATGCCCACGGCGGTGATCAGGGGAGCCAGGCGGGGCGCATGGCGGAGCGGCCGGTAGGCGATCCGCTCGATCAGCACGTTGACCCCGCCCAGGAGCAGCATCACGATGATCGCGATCGCCAGCAGCGCCGCGTAGAGGCCAAGGCTGGGTGTCTGGCCTTCGGTCAGCCCGAAAGCACCGATCAGTGGCAGCGACAGGAAGGCGCCCAGGGTGAAGACATCCCCATGCGCGAAGTTGATCAGCTCGATGATGCCGTAGACCATCGTGTAGCCGAGCGCGATAAGCGCGTAGATCGCGCCATTGGCCAGTCCGTAGACCAGGATCTGGAGGAAGAACGATGGGTCGGTGGCTGCTCGCGGAGTGAGAAGGACGGCCAGGATGACTACCACCGCGCCGACGAAGGCCCAGGTCCCTGCCTGGCCGGCCAGGGCGCGACGCGTGTTCCGGAGTGTTCCGACCAGCTTCCTCTCTCCCTTCGCAGGATCTGGAGGGGTTTAATCCCCTCCAGATTCTATTGCCGGTCGGCTACTTCGCGTAGTTGATCTGCTTGACCCACTTCCAGTCGACCGGGCTGCCCGTCGCCTGGTAGATCGAGATGATCTTCTGCGAGGTGTCGCCGTTCGCGTCGAAGCTGGTCTTGCCCAGCGCGCCGACGAAGTCGGTGGTCTTGGCGACCTCCGCCCGGACCGCCTCACGGGTCGGCATGTTGCCGCCGTTCGCCTTGATCGCCCGGCCGATGGCGGCGATCAGGATCTTGGCGCAGTCGTAAGCCGGCATGGTGTAGGCGCCGAAGTCGTCCTTTTGCTTGAACGCCGCCTTGAAGCCGCTGATGATCGACGCGGACTCAGGAATTTGCTCCGCGTTGGGCGCGGCCACGGCGGCGTAGATGCCCAATGCCATGGAGCCCGCGTCCTTCAGGCACTGCGCGGTCTGCAGGCCGTCACCGCCCATATAGGGTGTGTCGGTCGAGAAGATGCCCGAGGCCTGCGAACGGACCACGCAGCCTTTGTTGCTGTCGGTGCCGCCGAAGTAGATGCCCTGGGCGCCGAGGCTCTTCGACGACTGGAGGAAGCCCCGGAAGTCGTTCGTGCTCTTGGTATCGAAGTCCTGCCGCTTGACGACCGTTCCGCCCTTGTTCTTGAACTCGGCGCTGAAGGTGTCGGCGATGCCCTTGCCGTATACCTCGTTGTCAGAGGCCACGCCGAGCTTGGTCACCTTGAGGACGTCGACCGCGTAGTCCGCCATAGCCGGCCCCTGCAGATCGTCCGTGGTCGCCACCCGGAAGTAGTTGTTGATGCCCGTGGGCCGGAGGTCGGCCGGAGCCAGGATGCCGGCGTCCTTGCAGGTGATGTCCTTCGGGGCGCCGAGCGTCGTCGGGATATAGATGTTTTTGGTCAGGCACTGGTTGGTGTTGGCGGGGCTGATTTGCGCCAGGTGCGCCCTATTGCTGATCGGGATCTCGGCCCGGGCCACGCTCGAGTTGAATGGGCCGACCACGCCCAGGACTTTCGAATCGTTGACGAACTGCTGGAGGTTCTGGGCTCCCTTCTGCGGGTCATGGACGCCGCTGACGGCGTCGTCCAGGTTGGAGACCTCGATCGTGAAGCCTTCGACCGTGCCCGCCGTCTGGACCGCGTACTTGACGCCGTTCAGGGTCGGGATCCCGTCCGACGCTTCCGCGCCTGATTCCGGCAGGTCGACGCCGATTTTGATGGTCCCCTTGTTCGTCGAGCCGCCGCCGGTCGTGCCGCAGGCCGCAAGAGCCAGGCTGGCAATCGCCAGCCCCGCCAGCAACTTTGGCAAGTTCATACGATCCTCCTTCCAAATCCGGTGTAAGCGCGTGTTATCCCTATTGCCCGAAGGCGTAGCTCTTTATACAACCTTGCCCAAAGGCCTGCAACAATAAGGGTAACTCTTCTAATACCTACTAATAATGTGGTGGGTTTCCCACAAGCATCCGGCAGTGGCCCCGTTGTGATGCGCAGCAACCCGGTACACAGGCTTGACAATGGTTTTCAACCGCGCGTAGGGTATACGACGCATCTCAGGAGGGCACCCGATGGCCGAATTCGCCGAACGCATCAAACCAAGGGCCCAGTACGTCGACGAAGCGATCGAGCTCGCCCTCGCCAACCGCTGGGTCGAGGCCGTTCAGGTCAACCGGGGCATCATGGACCGGTTTGGTCCGGATGAGGACACCCTGAACCGGCTGGGAAAGGCCTATACCGAGCTCGGCAAGCTGGACGATGCCATCGAAGCCTACAAGGGCACCCTGAAGATGAACCCGGTCAACCCGATCGCCGTGAAGAACCTGGGCAAGCTCCAGGCGAGCCGCGGCGGCGGCCAGCCGGTGCCCACCTCCAAGGCCAAGGTGGACGTCGATGCCTTCATCGAGGAGACCGGCAAGACCTCGCTGACGGCGCTCCACGTCCATGCCGAGGGTGACCCCTGCAGCAAGGTCGCCGGTGGCGACCCGGTGAAGCTGATCGTGGCCGGTGACACCCTGAACGTCGAGACGGCACGCGGCGTCTCGCTTGGCCACCTGGAGCATGCGCTGGGTCGCCGGTTGATCAAGTTCCTCGAGGGCGGGAACCGCTACTCCGGAGCGGTCGCCACCTGTGAGGGCGGGGCGGTCAAGATCATCGTCCGGGAGACCTACCAGGACCCGAAGTTCTTCGGCCGGCCGTCCTTCCCGATCAAGAAGGTCGGACGTGATGAATTCCGACCCTATGCCAAGGATTCGCTGCTCAACCGGGCGGCCGACGCCGAGGAGACCGATGAGGACGGCGACGAACCTGCCGAAGAGCTGAATGGGATGCACACGGTCGAGTCCGCGGAAGACGAGGTGGAAGTTCCCGAAGCCGACGAAGACTCCCGCAAAGAGGACGTCTACTAGCCCACTCGCCAGTAGACGCCGTCCTTCCGGTTGAGCAGCTCGCGCTCGACCAGCGCCCGCCGGAGCTGACAGTGATCGGGCCAGAACTCGCGGAGGATGGCGTCCACCTCCACCTCCGCCAGCCGCTTTCCCGGCGGAAAAGCCCGCACCACCTCGGCCAGCACCAGGCGCCGGCGGCTTTCCCGCGCCGGCCATTGGACGATCCGGCCGTCCCGCCAGAAGGGGCGCAGCATCCGCGTCTCCTCGGCGGCCGCGTTCCCGTCGGCAGTGGCCACGTCCCATTGTAGGAACCAAAGCCGCGCCTGGACCGCGGGTAGACTGACGACGATGTTGCTGGCGATCGACCTCGGGAACACGAACCTGACGTTCGGGCTCTTCGAAGGCGATCAGCTCCGACACGATTGGCGGCTGGCGACCCGCCGGGACAGCATGCCCGATGAGCTTGGCCTCCTGATGGTGCAGCTGATGCGCCAGCAGGGGTTCGATCCGAAGTCCGTGGACGCTGTCGTCGTCGCCAGCGTCGTCCCGCCGCTGAACAGCGCCCTGGTCGAGGCGAGCCAGCGCTATTTCGGTCGGGAGCCGATGATGGTGGGCCCTGGGATCAAGACCGGTTTGAAGATCCATTACCGTGACCCCAAAGAAGTGGGCGCCGATCGCATCGTGGCCGCCATGGCGGCCTTCAAGAAGTACGGTGGCCCGCTGATCATCATCGACTTCGGCACCGGCACCACCTACGACGTGGTCTCGAAGGAAGGCGACTACCTGGGGGGCGCCATCGCGCCCGGGATGGGAATCTCGGTCGACGCGCTGTACGAGCGAGCGGCGCGGCTCCAGCGGGTGGAGCTCAAGGCGCCGGCCACGGTGATCGGGCGGACCACCGCCGAGAGCATGCAGGCCGGCATCATCTTCGGCTTCACCGCCCAGGTGGAGGGCATGGTGGCGCGCATCAAGAGGGAACTCGGCGAGAACCCTCGTGTGATCGCGACCGGCGGGCTGGCGGGCCTGATTGCCGCCGAAACCCCGGTCATCGAGCTGGTCGATCAGCGGCTGATGCTGGAGGGGCTCCGGTTGATCTACGAGCTCAATGTCTGACGAGACCCCGCTGCTGAAGCCCGAGCGCACGCCACCGGTCCGCGATCCCGCCGCCATCTTCATCGCCGCCGCCACCCTGTTCGCGATCTTCATCAACTCGCAGAACGTCGGCGTCATCCTGATGCTGGGCGTGATCGCCTTGCTGCTCGAGATCCGATTGCGCCCGAAAGACTGATAGGCTGGTAGCCCCGTGAAAATCGGTCCCTATTCGCTCCTTTCCCCGGTGTACGTCGCTCCCATGGCGGGGGTCACCGACGCGCCCTTCCGCAAGATCGCCCGGGAGTTCGGCGCCGGTCTCGCCTGCACCGAGATGATCAGCAGCGAGGCGCTGGTCCGCGGGCACCCCGAGTCATTCCGGCTGATGGACCTCCGCTGGGACCGGCGACCGGTTTCGGTCCAGCTGATGGGCGGCGATCCGGGGGTGATGGCGCAGGCCGCCCGCATGGCGGCGGCGGCGGGTGCGGACATCATCGACATCAACATGGGCTGCCCGGTGCCGAAGGTCGTCAAAACCTCCGGCGGTTCCTCCCTGCTTCGCGATCCCGACCGGGCTTGCCGGGTAGCGGAGGCGGTGGTCGGTGCGGTGTCGGTGCCGGTGACGGTCAAGATCCGGCTGGGCTGGGACTTCGCCACCCGCAACTACCTCGAGATGGCGACCGGGCTGGAGGCGACCGGCATCCAGGGGCTCGCCGTGCACGGCCGCACCCGCTCGCAGCGGTACGACCCATCCGCCGACTGGCTGGCGATCGCCGAGGTCAAGGCGGCGGTCAAGATCCCGGTGGCCGGCAGCGGCGACCTGCGAACGGCGGACGATGCCGGGCGACGCCGGCTGGAGAGCGGCGTCGACGCCGTGATGCTGGGTCGCGGCATCCTCGGCAACCTCTGGCTGGTGCGGCAGACGGTGGCACGACTCACGACCGGCGAGTCGATCCCGCCGCTGTCCTGGATCGAGCAGATTGCCCTGGTCCGGCGGCACTGCGACCTGGTGCTCGACTATTACGGCGCCGAGCGAGGTCCTCGCCTGCTTCGGAAGTTCATCGCCTGGGGTCTTCGGGGATTCCGCGGCGCCGCACGGCTGCGGACGATGGTCCAGTCCGTCTCCAGCCCGGCCGATGTGACGGTGGTACTCGATCAGGCGCTGGCGATCGATCCCGGTCCGTTCTCGCTCGACGCCGAGATCGATGAGGCTCCGGCGTCCTGCCAGGCCGCCTGACCAGGGAACTTTTCCCCCTCCGCCGCGTCGTACTGGCATGGAACGAATCCTGCTGCTGCTGCTCGCCGCCCTCTTTGCCGGTTGTGGCGCCCACGCGGAAGGACCCGGCGGGCCTGGCACCGTCTCCGGAGTCAACGGTCCATTCCACGCGCAAGCGTCACCAGCCCGCCTCACCGCCGGCGGTAACGTTCATCTCACGCTGATCGTGACCGGCCCGATCGATTACGAGATCGGCTGCGTCCAAACACTACACATCTGGGCCGAGGACAGCCAGCATCAGCAGATCTGGGAACAGCCCGTGCCGGCGATCCAGTGCATGGCGTTCGGCCACAAGCTCCTGGCGGCCGGCGAGAAGGCCACCTTCACCGCGGACTGGCCCACATCGAGCACCCTGGCGCCCGGCTCGTATACGCTCCACGGCCTCTTCAGGGTCGTCCTCCCGATGGGTGCCGGTGCCCGGGTCCGCGAGAATCTGCCCCCGCTGACAATCCAGATTCTGGCCTGACGAAGCCGCGCCGGGAATCCCGTATAATACGGCGGCTTTTTATGGCTGCCATGGAAAACGACAAGGTCGTCTACCTCACGCAGGAGGGTCTGAACCGCTTGCAGGCCGAGCTCGAGGTGCTGCGCAACAAGCGCCGCCCCGAGGTCGCCGAGCGCATCCGGCAGGCCAAAGAATTCGGCGACATCAACGAGAACGCCGAATACGACGACGCCAAGAATGAGCAGGGCTTCGTCGAAGGCCGGATCCTGCTGCTCGAGAAGCTGGTGCGCAACGCGAGCATCATCGAAGGCAAGCACGTGAAGGGCGTCGTGGAGGTGGGCTCGACGGTGAAGGTCCACGACGAGTACGGGGACGAAGCGTTCACGATCGTCGGCTCCGCCGAAGCCGAACCGAGCAAGGGTCGGATCTCACTCGAGTCACCGGTCGGCAAGGCCCTGCTTGGCAAGCATGTCGGCGACGACGTCTCGGTGATTACTCCCGGCGGCTCGACCAAGATGCTGATCATCGAGGTTCGCTAGCGGCCGAGAGCGCCGACCTCGTCATCGTCGGCGGCGGCATCATCGGCTGCGCGACGGCCTTTCTTGCTGAGCGAGCCGGCCTGTGGACGATTGTCGTTGACAAGCGGCCGGCACTTGCGACACTCACAACGCCAGTCGCGACCGGAGCGTTTCGGCTGCAATTCGACAATGCGGAAGAGGTGGCGCTCGTTCGCGAAAGCATCGATTTCTTCGACGATTTCCAGAAGCGGGTCGACCTCGGCCTTCGCCACCAGGGCTATCTTTTCGTAGCCAGCTCCGAGGAGGGCGCCCGCGCACAGGTCGCCCTGGTGGAGGCCCAGCGATCGTGGGGCCTGACCGACGTCGAGCTGCTCGATGGTCGGGAGGCGCGCCAGCGGTTTCCCTATCTGGGCAAGAACGTCGTGAACGCCCGGTACCGGCAGGGCGATGGCTGGCTCGAACCGAGGCGCCTTGCCCTCGAGCTCGCTCGCGCGAGTGGTTCCCGTTTCCGATTGGGGGAGACGGTGACGGGATTCGAGCGAGATGACGACGGCATGGTCGTAGGCGTCATCACGGATCGAGGCAAAATTCGAGGCGGCGAGGTCGTCATTGCTGCCGGGCCTTTGTCGGGTCCCCTGGCAATGCTGGCCGGGTTGGAGTTGCCCCTCACCACAGTTCGCCGCCAAAAACTCGTCATCCCCGACCTTCCGCAGGTGCCGCCTGACGCGCCCATGACGATCGAGTTTGAAACCGGCGCGCACTGGCGGCCTGCGGGTAGCGGAGCTCACGCACTATGGACGGCCCCCGCGCCGGCCGAGCCGCCCGTGGAAGAGGTCCCGACATCTGCCGATTTTGCCTTCGGATTGCTCGATCCGAGCAGCGATCACGCGCTGGCGCGAATCGTGCCGTTCTGGAAGGACGTTTGGAGTTCATCGCAATTGCGCTGGTGGCTGCAGGCCGGCCAGTACACGTACACGCCCGACCGGCGACCGCTGCTGGGGCCGACGGAAATCCCGGGGTTGGCGGTCAATACCGGCTACAGCGGTCACGGCATCATGGGTAGCATCGGCGGGAGCCGCCGCGCCCTGGACGCGATCTATGGGCGCCTGAAACCGGCCGACAATCCATTTCGGCCGGACCGACCGATGCAGAGCCGCGACTTCGACATCCTCTAGCGACCCTTTAGACTTTCGCGGAATGGAAGCTGAGCGGACCGAGCAGGAGCTCCAGCGTCGCCAGAAGCTTTCAGCACTTCGTGCGCAGGGCATCGAGCCGTACCAGAGCCGCTTCGACCGGACGCACAGCTCGGCGGAAGCGATCGCGCTTTTCGAGCAGGTCGAAAAATTCGGGGGAG
>VBGO01000012.1 GCA_005882525.1 Chloroflexota bacterium | reverse complement strand
GGCCGGCCGGCTGGTGGCGATCCGCGTCATGGGGAAGGCGACCTTTGCCCACCCCCAGGACTTTGCCGGGCGCATCCAGTTGTTGGCCAAGGTCGACAAGCTGGGAGAGGAGCCGTATCGGCGCTTTACCGACCTCGACCTGGGGGACATCGTTGGCGTCCACGGCACCCTCTTCCGCACCAAGCGGGGGGAGATCACTTGCGAGATTGAGGACTTCGTGTTGCTGGCCAAGGCGCTGCGGCCGCTGCCCGAGAAGTACCACGGCCTCAAAGACAAGGAGTTGCGCTACCGCCAGCGCTACCTGGATCTGATCGCCAATCCCCAAGTCATGGACGTCTTCCTGGCGCGTAGCCGGCTGGTCG
>VBGO01000433.1 GCA_005882525.1 Chloroflexota bacterium | reverse complement strand
TGGCTTTCCGCATGCAGCCCGATCGAGGTGCTGAGCTCTCTCGAGCCGCGGCCGCTGTTCTTCATCCACGGCGGCGCGGACGCGATCACCAACGTCAACCACAGCCGGCGCCTGTACGACGCATACCGCGGCCCGCGTGAGATCTGGATCGTGCAGGGCGCGCCCCACACGGGCGCGTATTTCGCCGACCGGCCGCTGTACGTCGAGCGCGTGGCCGGTTTCTTTGCGCGCCACCTCGGCCTGGACGTCAGCAGCCACCTCCGGCTGGTGGAAGAGGAAGAAGTCAGCTAGTTCCGTGTAACAAATCGCCCCGCGGGCGACAGGAATAGGTGAGACATGCAGCCAGTGGCCGATGTCAAACCGTCCAGCGCCTCGCAACCGGTCAGCGAATCGACCTTTGCGGACCTGATGAAGCCGCTGATCGAGCCGGGCTTCCGCCTCGCCCTGGCGATGCTGCATGACGCTCAGGCGGCGGAGGACGCCGTGCAGGAGGCGTCATTCACGGCCTGGCGAAAGTTGGGCCGGATGCACGACCAGGGCCGGTTGCGACCATGGTTTCTCGGAGTCGTCGCCAACAAGTGCCGCAACGCCCGCCGCAAGAAGTGGGTCGTGGAAGTGAGTGTCGGCGTGCCCGAGGAACTGCCGGCCGTCTCGTCGGAGGATCGAACGCTGCGGAGTGCGGATCTGCGCCGTGCAATTTCTCATCTGGGGCATGACGACCGCCTGGTGGTCGTCCTCTATTTCTACCTCGACATGCCGGTCGACGAAGTGGCCACGGTCGCCGGCACATCGGTGGGCGCGACGCGCGCGCGCCTGTATCGGGCGATCAAGAAGCTGCGTCCGGACGTGGCGATTGAGGAGGCACTCAGGTGAGCCTGCGCACTGACATCCAAATGGCTTTCGACGAACTCACGCCATCCACACACGGCATGGCCGAGCGAATCGTCGGATCAATGCTTGCCAATCGGTCTCGTTCGCGTGCAATGTTCGCGTGGTCCAATCCACTGCGCGGCGCGACATCGATGTTGGCCCTAATTCTGGTCCTGGTCGTGGCGGTGGGCGTTCTGGCCGGAGGTCGCCTCTACCGCGACTGGAGTGCCTTCAACAACCAACCGGGCAATGGGCTCGCAGCGTTGGAGGCAAGGCCGATGCATCTGCCGGTGCTAGTTCCGGGCCAGGATTGCCCGATCGGTCCGAAAGCTGACCTCCAGGGCGCTGGAAACGGCGAAGGTTTTGGTGAGGGTCCGGTTTTTGGAATGCCAATCGGACTCGACACCAAGAGCACGTGGGGAAGTTACGGATACCAGTGGCTGCTCACTCGACGCGACCTGGCTGGGCCAGTGTTGGTTCGCGCGAAGGATCTTGTCACCGGTAAGGCGGTCGTGTTCGTGGGCACCTACGCTGCAGGACCGGTGACCGGCAAGGATTCGGACCGCAACGGCTTTGCGGTCAAGCAGCATCACGAGGCCCTCTTGGACACGAATCATCCACCCGAAGACACAAATCCACCGGAGGTGTATTTCGGAGGCTCCGACAGGTTGGTGGCTTGGCAGATCACCCTGGGTCTCCAGAGGGGCGCCTCCGGGTGCGTGGCCTATCAGATCGACGGCCCAGGGTTCAGCGAGGTCTTCGTCGTCCAGGCCGTGGGCACGGGACTTACGCCGAATTAACCGGCGAGGGTGCTGGCGAGCAGGATCCCGTTCGCCCAGTAACGTCCCGTCGAGCCGGCAGGCAGGAGGTCGTAGGTCCGCTCGCCCGCGTACGGCACGAGCTCCCATCGCGTGATCGTCGAGCCATCGAGCGCGTCACCAATCTT
>VBGO01000011.1 GCA_005882525.1 Chloroflexota bacterium | reverse complement strand
ACCGAGGCATCGGTCAGCTCGAGCGCGCGCTTACGGGCCGGCGTGGTTCAACCGAAAGAGGGTGGTGGCGTTCCGGGCGGTGGCCCGGCCGACCTCGATTTCCGTCGTGCCGCGCAGCGCGGCGATCCGCGCCACCGTCTCGACCAGGTAGCGCGGGGCGTTGGGCTTCCCGCGCCGGCTCTGCGGCGGAAGAAACGGCGAGTCGGTTTCGACCAGCATGTGGTCCAGCGGGATGATACTGGCCGCCCCGATCACGCCGTGAGCCGTCGGATAGGTGACGGTGCCGGCAAAAGAAATGTAGAAGCCGCGCGCGAGCGCCTCCGCGGCGAACGCCGAGTTGCCGCTGAAGCAGTGAAAGACTCCCTCCAGGCCGGGAAACTCGTCCAGGATGGCCAGCAGGTCAGGGAAGGCGTCGCGCGTGTGAAGCACGACCGGTTTTTGCAGCTCCTGCGCCAGGCCGAGCATCTGGCGGAAGACCTGCTGCTGGTCGGCCTTGGGTACGCGGTGGTAGTCCGTGAAGTGATAATCCAGGCCGATCTCTCCCACCGCGACCACGCTCGGGTGGCTCGCGAGTTGACGCAGCTCGCGGCGCTCGGCGGCGTCGGTCGGCTCACCGGCCGAGTGTGGGTGCCGGCCGACGGTGGTCCGTAGCCCAGGCAGGCGTTCGGTCAGCTCGACGCCGGGTCGGTTGTCCGAGGCGTCGTCACCGATGTTGATCACAGCCTCCACGCCGGCCGCCTCCGCCTCCTGCAGCGCCTGCTCGGGTGTCAGCGGCTCGCGCAGGTGCAGAAGGTGGGCGTGGGAATCGATCAGCCGACCGGCTCCGGCTTCTCGATGCGCGGAAAGAGCACCCCGGCCAGCGTCGTCTGCGTCCGCGCGGGCAGTCTCCCCCACTCCCTCGCGGTGGCCCACGGGGTCTTGAGGTCGACTTTGACCTGGGCGGCGACTTTAGCGGCGGTCTCGGGCAGGAACGGCGAGATCAGGTAGCTGGTCAGCCGGATCGCCTCGACCAGGTTGTACATGACGGTCTGCAGCCGCTTGCGCTGATCCGATTGCTTGGCGAGCACCCAGGGCGCGCTTTCCTCGATGTATTTGTTGCCGCGATTGATGGCGTCCCAGGTGAGGCCGAGGGCGCCGGTGAAATCGAGGGCTTTCATGTGCTTGTCCTGTCCCTTGACAGCCCGCTCAAAAGCGGTTCGGAGCTCCTTGTCCAGGGGCGCCTCGTCACCGTCGGGCGCCGGCACCTTGCCATCGAAATACCGCTGGAGCATGGACAGCGTTCGGTAGATGAAGTTCCCCAGGTCGTTGGCGAGATCGGCGTTGAACCGATCGGTCATGGTGTCCCAGCTGATCTCCCCGTCGCGGTCGAACGGCAGCTCGCGCAGGAGGAGGTATCGAACCGCCTCGGCGCCGAAGCGGTCGGCGGCTTCGAGCGGATCGATGTAGGTCCCGGTGCTCTTGCTCATCTTTTCGCCACGGACCGTCAGGAAGCCATGCGCGTAGACGCGCTTGGGCACCGCCACCCCGGCCGACAGCAGCATCGCCGGCCAGTAGAGGCAGTGGAAGCGCGTGATGTCCTTGCCGATCACGTGGAGGTCGGCCGGCCACCAACGCTTGAACATCTCCTCGTCGTTGCCATAGCCCACCCCGGTGATGTAGTTGACCAGCGCGTCACCCCAGACATAGACGACATGCTTCTCGTCGCCCGGGAATGGGATACCCCACTTGATCGTCGACCGGGAGATGCTGAAGTCCTGCAGGCCGGCACGGAGCCAGCCAAGCACCTCATTGCGGCGACTCTCCGGCTGGACGAAGTCCGGGTGCTTGTCCAGGTGCTGCTGAAGACGCTCCTGGTAGTTGGAGAGCTTGAAGAAGTAGTTCTCCTCCTTCAGCCACTGCGCCTTGAGCGTCGGGTGGATCAGACAGTAGCCGTCTTTCAGGTCGCCGTCCTGCTTGAACGCTTCACAGGAAACGCAATACCAGCCTTCGTAGGCGCCCTTGTAGATGTCTCCCCTGGCCTGCATCTTCGTGATGAACGCCTGCACCCCCTGGACGTGATCGGCGTCCTCGGTTCGGATGAAACGGTTGTAGGAAATCCCGAAGCGGGCTTCGATGTCGCGGTAGAGCCTCGCCATCCGGGAGGTGAACTCCGCGGTCGACACGCCTTCCTCCTCCGCCTTGCGCCGCACGTTTTGCGAATGCTCATCGGTGCCGGTGAGAAAGAACGTTTCGTCCCCGATCAGGCGGTGATAGCGGGCCAGCGCATCGGTGCCCACCAGTTCGTAGATGAAACCGAGGTGGGGCGCGGCGTTGGGGTAGACGATGGCGGTGGTGACGTAGAACTTACTCATCTGACGCTTTCCATTCGCTGCCGGCCACCACGACCGTCAACTCGCCGCGGGGTGGAGATTTCGCAAAATGCTCCAGGAGCGTCGCCGGCGTCCCACGTAAGAATTCTTCGTGGACCTTGGTGATCTCCCGCGCCACCACCAGCGAGCGGGGGCCGAGGGCGGACGCCATTATATCCAATGTCCGCTGGATCCGATGCGGAGATTCGAAGAAGATGAAACTCCGTTTGGCCTCGCCGGCATCACGAATGACCCGCTCCAGCTCACCGCGTTTGCGCGGCAGAAAGCCGAGAAACGTGAACTGGTTGGTGGGCAGCCCGGAGCTGACCAGCGCGGCCAGCACCGCCGACGGTCCGGGGATCGGCACCACCGGGTAGCCGGCACCGACTGCGGCGCTCACCAGGCGCACGCCCGGGTCGGAGAGCGCCGGGGTGCCGGCATCCGACACCAGGGCGATGTCGTGCTGCCCGAGGCGCTCCAGAATCGATTGCAGCTGGCGCGTCTCGTTCTTCGCGTGGAGGCTGATCAGGGGTCGGCGCAGTCCGAAATGCGTGAGCAGCTTGAGCGTGTGCCGGGTGTCCTCGGCGGCGATCATCGGCACCGACTCCAGCACGTGCAGGGCACGAAGCGTGATGTCATCGAGGTTGCCGATGGGGGTGGCCACCACGTACAGCGTGCCCAATCAGCTGCGGTCCCAACTCGGCCGCCCGATCGTCAGTGCCCCCAGTCGCGGGGGTAGCGGAAGTCGCGGTCGATCGTCCGCGAAGATAGCTTGGCGATCACGGGCAGCCGGCGCTTGTACTGATTCTCCCGGATCCGGCGCACGATGTCCTCGATGAACGGCTCGTCGAATCCCAGCCGCTTCAATTCCTCGACCGAGTAGCGGCGCTCGACCAGGTAGTAGAGCAGTTGGTCGATCATCCGGTACTGAAAGCCAAGCTCGGTCTCATCGGATTGGCCGGCCCAGAGGTCGGCCGAGGGCGCCTTCTGCACGATGGCGGTCGGGACGCCGAGGGCATCGGCGAGCTGCCACACCTGGGTCTTGTACAGGTCGCCGATCGGATTGATCGCGCTGGCCATGTCGCCGTAGATGGTCCCATAGCCGAGCAACAGCTCGGTTTTGTTGCTGGTCCCGATGACGAGCGCATGCCAGGCCCACGACTGGTCGTAGAGGATGCTCATTCGCTCCCGGGCCATCTTGTTGCCCCGTCGGTTCTGGTCGGCGTCGGGAAACCGCTCGAAGTAGGCGTCGATCTGCGGGCTGATATCGATCTCGAGATGATGA
The DNA here is from genome assembly GCA_005882525.1 of Chloroflexota bacterium. Taxonomy (GTDB): domain Bacteria; phylum Chloroflexota; class Dormibacteria; order CF-121; family CF-121; genus CF-13. The sequence continues at coordinate 26,049 of VBGO01000011.1, read as the reverse complement.
ATGTCCAGCTGATGGGCGACCTGGAGGGCGTCCGTCTTGCTCTTGGGATCGCTGGTTTTGTAGGGCATGATCAGCGCCAGGACGTTGTCGGCGCCCAGCGCCTCCGCCGCAAGCGTCGCCACCAGGCTGGAATCGACCCCGCCGCTCAGGCCGAGGACGAGCCGTTCGAACCCCACCTTGCGCACCTCGTTGCGGATGAACCCGACCAGGATCCGACGGACGAGCTCCGGATTGATCCGAAGGGGTGGAAAGACCGGCTCAGTAAGGCTTGCGGGTGCGCTCATGCCAGACTCGCCGCAGCTCGTTGATGGTGAGTTCGAGGCGTTCATCCCGCAGCATCGGGTTCGCCAGGCGCTCGCGGCGCACCTGCCCCAGGTCGAGATTGGCGACGACCAGCGCCTCGTCGGCGTCTTCCTGTTGCGCGATGATGTCACCGTTCGGACCGATCACCATCGAGCCGCCCCAGAAGTTCGCGCCGTCCTCGTAGCCCACCCGGTTGCAGTAGAGGAAGAACGTCGTTAGAAACTGGGCGTAGGTGCGACACACGAGCCCGTACGACTCCGCCGTTCCCAGCCGCTCGTCGGTGGTGACGCCGCGCCCCGGGCTGGCCGACGGGCAAATGATCATGTCCACACCTTCGAGACTGAGGATATAGGCGCTCGAGAGATGCCAGATGTCTTCGCAGACGAGCATGCCCGCCCGGCCGAATCCGGTCTTGAAGCTGCGGAAGCGATCACCGGCCGCAAAGTACCGCTGCTCGTCGAACATGCCGTAGGTCGGGAGGTAGACCTTGCGGTGGACGTGCACCAGCTCGCCGCCGCTGAGGTAGAGGCTGGCATTGAAGTAGCGATGATCCGGGGACTCGATCACTGCACCGAGCACGACGTCCAACTCCCGCGAGAGGGGGCGGAGCTCCTCCATGACCGTGCCCTCCAGCGGGATGGCGCTTTCCGGGACCAGGTCCTTGAGGAAATAGCCGGTCAGGCTTAGCTCGGGGAAGACGAGTAAGTCGGCGCCGGCATCGGTCGCCTGCCGAACCCAGTGCCGGTGACGCTCCAGATTACGGGTGCGGTCACCGAGTGCCGGGTCCATCTGCGCCAGGCCGACCGTGAGCCGGCCGTCTTTCATGATGCCTCGACCGGGCTTGGCAGTCGGATGCCGCGGCCACGGGCCAGCCACTGGGCGATCGCCGGGGCCATGTCATCGCACTCCCCCACCTGCACGGCGGCACGCGGCAGGGCATCGAGGAAGGCGGCGCCATAGGTCCGGTTCGCGATCCGGTGGTCCATCAACACTACGGCGCCGCGATCGCTCTGCCGCCGGATCAGCCGGCCGAAACCCTGTTTGAGGCGTAAAACGGCCTCCGGGAGCGCCAGCTGTCCGAACGGGTCCGCGAGCATCGCGCTGCGGGCGAGCTGCAAGGGATCGCTCGGAACCCTGAAGGGCAGCCGCACGATCACGACGCAGGAGAGGGCGTCGCCCGGCACGTCGATCCCTTCCCAAAAGCTGCTCGTCCCCAACAGGATGCTGCGCGGATGGTCCTGGAACTGCGCCAGCAGCTGCCGGCGCGTGCCTTCGACATTCTGGGCCAGGATCGTCAGACTGCTCCTGGCGGTCCGCACTCGGAGCCGGTCGGCGACGTCCCGCAACTGTTGATGCGAGGTGAACAGCACCAGGGTGCGGCCGTCGATCGCCTCGGCGATCTCACCGACGACGCTCGCCACCTGGTCGAGGAACGCGGCATCACCCAGGTCGCGGAGATCGGTCGGAAGGCAGAGCAACGCCTGCGATAGGTAGTCGAAGGGAGAAGCGAGCACCATCTCGTGGGTGCTGCGGGCCTCGAGTCCAACCCCTCGTTTGAAGTATTCGAAGGAATCAGCCACCGCCAGCGTGGCAGAGGTGAACACCACCGTGTCCTTGTCGGCGAAGGCGCGGGCCTGCAGCTCCCGGCCGGCCGCGGTCGGGGCCGCCTGGACCAGCGGCCGGCCCGAACGGCGCTCGGTGCCCATCCAGTAGAGGCGGTCGGGCCGTGGCTGCAAGAACGCTTGAACGATCAACTCCACACGTCCGTGCAGCTGGGTCAAGAAGAGATCGAGCTCCCGCTGCGCGTAAACGTTCAGCTCCAGCGACAACTGGGCTGCGGCGTCATCCAGGGCGCGACGAAGCCGCCTGGCCTGATCGGCCAGCCCGTTCGCCAGCGCGGTGAGCGGCACAATGTCGGAGGACGTACGACCGGTGGGATCGAGGATGACGGGATCATCCCGCGATGGCCGCACCGGGACCTCGGGCTGGCGCTGCTTGACGACCGCCCGGGTCTGGCGAAAGAAATCGGTCGCCGCCTGCCTGGTATCGGCGGCCGCGGCCCGTACGCCGTCTCCAGGCGGGCCAACCGCGGCGCGAAACCAGGTGAGGGCGCCCTCGATGCTTTCCAGCACCTCCTCTTCGCCCACGCGCTGGGTGAGCGCATCGACCGCCGTTTCTTCGAGCTGGTGCGCCTCGTCGACGACCAGGTGTGTGTGCGCTGGCAGGACCGAGCCGCCATTCAGGGCGTCGGCCAGCAGCAGCGCGTGGTTGGTAACGATCAGGTCGGCGTCCTGCGCCGCCCGGCGGCTGTTCCAGTAGAAGCACTGCTGGGTCTTGTAATTGTCGCAGTGCGCCGCCAGGCAATCATCTGGCGTCGACGCTGCCCGCTGCCAGAACAGTTCGTCGAAGCCGTTGAACTTGATTTCGGAGCGATCACCGTGGCCCGTCTGCGCCAGCCAGACCAGCATCCGCAACTTGAACTTCACTTCATCGTCGAACCAGGTGCCATCGACGCGCCGGCTGGGGGCGTTGAGGTAACGGTTCCACCGCCGCAGGCTGACGTAGTTGGCCCGGCCTTTGAGCAGCGAGGCTTTGAAATCGAAGGGTAGCCAGCTGCGCATGAATGGGATGTCTTTGGAGAAGAGCTGCTCCTGCAGGGTGATCGTGTTGGTGGCGACGACGACCCGCTCGCCACTGGCGACCGCGTGGTGCACGGCCGGTACCAGATAGGCGAGGGACTTCCCCGTTCCGGGACCGGCCTCGACGAGGAGGCGGCCGCCGCGCCCATACAGCTGGGCGATGGCAAGCGTCATCTGCAGCTGTGATTCGCGGAGTTCATAGTCGTCGAGCAATCCCGCCATCGGGCCTTCCGGGCCAAGCAGGGCGCGGATCGCCTGTGGGTCGGTCGAGGGCGTCGCGGAACGCGCCGGACTGACCGGATCCGTGGTCGGCGGCAAGAGGCTCTCGACGCCACTGGAGCCGGCACGGCGCGCACTCTCCAGGAAATGATGGATCGGGTGTGGCCAGTCGCCGGTCGCCTCCAGCATCCGGTCCAGCAGGTCACCGGGGAAGCCGCGGGCAAACTGCCAGAGATAACGAAACAGTTGTCGAGCGGCGTCCGCATCCGACAGAGCCCGATGCGGATGCGGATGGCTCAGGCCGAGCTGGCGCGACAGGTGCGGCAGGCTGTGGCTCGGCACCACCGGCAGCATGATCCGGGCCAGGTCGAGCGTGTCGAACAACTCGTAGGCGAGCTCCGCCTCGCCATCGACCAGGAACGAGAGGTCGAAGTTGCCGCTATGCGCCACCACTGAGCTGGTGCCGACGAAGTCGATCAGTTGTGCCAGCACCTCCTCCGGGTGCGGCGCGGCGGCGACGTCGGCATCGCGGATGCCGGTCAGCTCCTGTACCGCGCGCGGAATCCCGACTTCGGGTCGGACCAGTGATTGGAAGGTGGCCAGCACCTGATCGCCCTCGAACCGGACCGCCCCCACCTCGATGATCCGATCCAAGCGCGGGCTCAGCCCTGTGGTCTCGAGATCCAGCGCGACGAACGTCCGATCCACTAGCTAAATGCTAGAGCAGTTTCGCCGCGAGCTCCGCGAGTTCGGATCGCTGTCCCTTGGTCAGCGTGACGTGGCCCGCCAGTGGGTTGTTCTTGAATTTCTCGATCGCGTAGCAGAGCCCGTTGCTGCGGAAGTCCAGGTAGGGATGGTCGATCTGGTTGGGGTCGCCCGTCAGGACGATCTTGGTGCCCTCCCCGGCGCGCGACACGATCGTCTTGACCTCGTGGGGAGTGAGGTTCTGCGCCTCATCGACGATGATGAACTGCTGCGGGATGCTCCGTCCCCGAATGTAGGTCAGCGCTTCCGCCTCGAACAGGCCTTTGTCCTGGATATGGCGGATCATGTCCGCCGCCATCTGTTCTTTGTAGATGCAACCCATCAGGTATTCGAGGTTGTCGTAGATCGGCTGCATCCAGGGCCGCAGCTTTTCGTCCTTGTCACCCGGCAGGTAGCCGACGTCCTTGCCCATCGGGATCACGGGCCGGGTCACCAGCAGCCGCCGGTAGCGGTGCTGGTCCAGCACCTTGTTCAAGCCCGCGGCCAGCGCCAGGAGCGTTTTGCCGGTGCCGGCCTGGCCGGTCATGGTGACAAACGGGATCCGGTCGTCGAGCAGGATGTCGAAGGCGAACCGCTGGCCGAGGTTCTTTGGCTGGATGCCCCAGATCTCTTTCTTCATCGGCGCCAGCGCCACCACCTGGCCGGCGGCGGCGTCGTAGCGCCCCAGTGCGCTCGACTTGGTGCCGTTGACCGACTTGAAATGGACGAACTGGTTGAAGAAGAGCTGGCCGTTCGACGGCTGGTAGCTGTTGGTCCTGGTAAAAGTCTCGATATCGTCCGGCGACACGGATAAGGTGGTCATCCCGTCGTAAAGGTCCTCTTCATTGAGCACCATCTTGTCGGTCTCGTAGTCCTGGGCCTGCAGGTTGAGCGCGTCCGCCTTGACCCGGACATTGATGTCCTTACTCACCAGGATCACCGGTGTGCCGTTGCTCTCGGCTTTGAGCTGGAGCGTGAGGGCGATGATCTGGTTGTCAGCCTTGCGCGGATCGAGATCCTCAGGGAGATGGGCGGTATTCTCGTGCGTCAGCTCGACACGCAGCGTGCCGCCGTACTTGAGGGCAACGCCCTCCGACAACTTGCCTGTCGCGCGGAGGTCATCGAAATGATGGGCGATGAGGCGGGCGTGCCGTCCAACCTCGTCCTGGCGGCGCTTCTGGCCGTCGATCTCCTCGATCACCGTCAGCGGGATCACGATCTCGTTGTCCTCGAACGAGAAGATGGCGTTCGGATCGTGCAGCAGGACGTTGGTGTCGAGGACGTAGATCTTCTTCATGCGTTTGCGCTTCGCAGGGACGAGCTCGCGTACTCCCCCTGATACTCCAACGGCAGCAGCTGGGCGATCTTTGTCATCAGGTAATCCGCGCTCTGCTGATGATCCATCGGGCTGCCATCTCGATTGCGCTCGGGCAGCTGGAACGGCTCGCCAAACGTCATGTCGACCTCCGCCCGCCGCAGGAACTTTCCCTGCCGGCCCAGGACGTTTTGCGTCCCGGTGATGGCGATTGGGACCAGCGGTGCGCCCGAGCGACGGGCCACGAAGCCGGCGCCGGGTTCGGCCCGGAGGAGCCGGGCGTTCTCGGATCGATGGCCTTCGGGGAACAGCACCACGGCCGAGCCTTCCCGGAGCAAGCCGAAGGCGCGGCGGAGCGCCGTCCGGTCCGGTGAGTGGCGGATCACGGGAAAGGCGTGATAGGCACGCATCAACCAGGCCCAGCTGCCTTTGAACAGCTCAGCCTTAGCCATGAACCAGACAGGCCGTGGGGTCCAGGCGCCGATGATCGCCGTCCGCTGGACGGCACGTTTGCGGTGCCACGGAGGTGGAATTTCGAACCTACAACGATGCGGGTTAGGAGCCGTGCAAGACCAGTAAGGAAGGAATAGCTCAAAGCGATCAGTGCTTCGGCAGCCGGGCCATCACTTCGTCAAAGACTTGACGGACCGACTTGCCCTCAGTCGCGACGATTATAGCATCGGTTGCCGGCCGTAACGGAGCGACTTCGCGTTCCTGGTCGGCCCGATCGCGGGCTTCGACTTCCTGCTCGAGCACTGCATCCGGCGTGGCGCTCCCACTCGTCTTATCGAGTTCGCGGCGGCGCCGTGCCACACGCTCGGCGGCCGGAGCTGTGAAGAAAAACTTGAAGTCGGCAGCCGGGAAGATGACGGTGCCGATATCCCGGCCCAACACGACCGAATCACCCTTCGCAGCGCGGCGCTGCGGCTCCACCAGCAGCCGCCGAACGTCGGGAAGCTGCGAGACCTGCGAGAGATCGGCTGCGATTGCCGGGTTGTGGGCGTCCCGCGTGATGTCGCGGCCGTCAACAGTGAGGAGTGGGCGTTCGGTTTCCAGGCTGGGGGACGTGTCCACGACGATGTCGATGTCGTGGAGCATCTGGATCAACTTCGCCACGTCGGTGGCCGCGATCCCGCGTCGGCGGGCCTCGACCGTCGCCGCGCGATAGAAGAGCCCGGTGTCGACCAGCGCGAATCCCAACTCGTCCGCCAGTATCCGACCGATGGTGGTCTTTCCTGATCCGGCGGGTCCGTCAATGGCGATTATCACGGGCTAGAGTCCCGCCGCGGACCTGAGCCGCGACAGCTCGTCCGGATTCAATGGTCGTACGCCGCCTTCCGGGAGGTCACCGAGCGTCAGTCCATCGATGCGCACCCGCTGCAGGTCGAGGACCGGATGGCCGAGCGCCTGCCAGAGCCGGCGCACTTCGCGCTTGCGCCCCTCCCGCAGCACCATCGACAGCCGGGTATCGCCGGCCGTGCTATCGAGCACCCGGACCTCGGCCGGCTCGAACCGTTCCCCGCTTACGACCATCCCCTCCGACAGCTGCCGCAAGGCGTCCTTATGCGGCTGGCCCGTGACCACGACCCGGTATTCCTTTTCGACATGGTAGCGGGGGTGCATCAGGCGTCCTGCCAGCTCCCCGTCATCGGTCAAGAGCACCAGTCCCCGGCTGTCGAGATCCAGCCGGCCGACCGGGAAGACGCGCGCGCCTCCGGGTGGCAGGCGGTCGGTCACGCTCCGGCGGCCGCGCGCATCGCCCACGCTGGTCAACACGCCAACCGGCTTGTTCATCATCAGGTAGGTCCACTCGGTGACCGGCTGGACCGGCCGGCCGCCGACCATCACGGTGTCGACGCCCGGGGTCACCTGCTGGCCGGCGACGGCCGGCGCCCCGTTCACGGAAACCTCACCGGAGGCGATCAACTGGTCGGCCTTCCGGCGGGCCGCCACGCCGGCGCGCGCTAGGAACTGGTTGAGGCGGATTGGGGTAGCGGTGGCAGCTCATCCAGACCGCTCAGGCCCAGGATCTGCAGAAATTTCATGGTGGTGCCGAAGAGGCGCGGAGTCCCCGGCGCATCGAGCCGGCCGGTCTCGGTGATCAGGCCCTTTTCTTCCAGGCTCTCCAGTACCGCCTCGCAGTTGACGCCGCGAATTTCTTCGATCCGCGCGCGGGTGAGCGGCTGACGGTAGGCGATGATGGCCAGCGTCTCGTAGGCCGCGGGGGAGAGGCGGGAGGGGTACTCCGGGCGCAGCACCCGACGGACCACGTCCGCTTGCGCCGGGTCGGTGACCAGCTGAAGTTGGTCTTGATGTCGCTGCAGAAAGAGGCCGCGACCCTTGAGCACTTCGACGAGGCCGGCCGCGGCGGCCTCGATGTCCGGCAGCGGCGACTGCAGGATGTCCTGGAGCTCGAGCACGGTGACCGCCCGGTTGAGGGTGAAGAGCACGGCTTCGAGGGCCGCCGCCAGGGCGGTCGTGTCCCTCACCTGTGTCACCCCGTCGATCCTCGAGCTCACTCGGCTTCCTTTCTCTCCTGTCCGTAGACGGTGATCTCACCGAACGCCGAGGCCTGCGCCACGCGGGCCTCACCGATTCTAATCAGCTCCAACAGCGCGAGGAAGGTCACCACCGCCTCCAACCTGGAGCGCGCGTGGCGGAAGATTGCACTGAAGTTGACTTGCGCGTGATGCGCCAGCATCTGCCGGAGTTCCTCGAGCTTGTCGGCCAGCGAGACGTGCTCCATCTCGACCGTGACCTGCTCCGCTGGCGGCAACCGGTCGAGCACTTGCCGGAAGGCGCTGGCCAGGACGTCGAGGCTCACCTGCACGCGTGCTTGCGGGATCACCTCGGGCTCGAGCAGACCGGCGAAGGTGAACCGTCCACTCGCGTGGCGCCGCATCAGGGACTCGGCGAGTTCCTTGAAGCGCTTGTACTCTTCGAGCCGCCCCTTGATCGCCTCCTCCCAGGCCTGCAGATCCTCCTCCTCCCCCACCGCCGCGTGCGGCATCAGGCCGGCGGCCTTGAGCTGGACCAGCCGCGCCCCGATCACCAGGAACGCTGCCAGCTGGTCCAGCGGTGGCGCCTCTCGCTCGATGGCCTGAAGGTAGTCATCGGTCAGGCTGGCGAGCGAGACCGCCTTGAGATCGACCTCCGCTCGCTGCGCGAGGGTGAGCAGCAGCTCGATCGGCCCGTCGAAGGCGGGCGTGCGGACGATGTAGACGGGATCGCGCTCGAGCTCGGCCGTGATCTCCGGACTCAATTCCGACCGTCGGCCCGTTTCAGTTGACGGGTCACCTCGGACACTGGATCGGTGGCATGGTGCTCGGCAACGATGGCGGCGAGCTCGCCCGCGCCGGCCGCCCGTAGCCGCTCGGCGCCGATTTTGGCGTGATCGGCATAGATCGCGTAGCGGCGGGCGAAGCCGGGCCGGGCGCGCAGCAAGGCCGTCAAGGTCCGAGCCGAGGTGGCCAGCAGCAAGACGGTCAGGCTGCGCTCTACGACCGAGAAGTGCGCACCGGCTTTGCCCAGGTCGTGCAGCAGGGCGGCTTGCTGCAACAGCCGGCTGGGCTGACTGTCGATGCGGATCACCGTCTGGAGCACGTCGAGCCCGTGCCGCTGATCGTTGACCGGCAGCTCGAGGAAGAGAGCCGAGAGCGGACCCAGGAGCTGTTCAGCCGTCGCTCGCTCATGTGGCGTGACCCGAGCCGAGGCATGGCGCCAGAACTGGCCGACCCGCCGCCTCACCGAGCCGGTCAATCGTCACCATCGGTAAGCGGCAGCCCCCAGCGCAGTTTGCGACGGAGCAGCTCGAAGAAGTTGGGACCACCCTTGAACACCACCACATCCACTTGCAGACCGGGAGCGGCGATCTGGACTTCCGCACCAGGGTCGAGCGCCGCATTCTGCTGCCCATCGCAGGTGAGGATGGCGGACGCGCTTGGCAGCCGAATCGAGATCCGCGACTGCTCGGGCAGAATGATCGGGCGGTTGAAGAGGCTGTGCGGGTTCAGCGGCATGAAGACCATCGCCCGCACGTCAGGATGGACGATTGGTCCACCCAGGGACAGGGCATAGCCGGTTGACCCGGTCGGCGTCGAGACGATCACCCCATCCGCGTCGAATTTTCCGGCCGGTTGGCCGTCAGCGACGACCTCGATCCGGATCAGGTTGATTTCGATTCCTTTATGGACGACCACGTCGTTGAGCGCCAGGAACACGCGATCGCCGACCCGTGCCTCGAGGAGGGCGCGGCGTTGCAGGGTGAAGTCACCTGCCGCCCATCGGTCCAGGGCCTTACCCTCTTCGCCGAGCTGCACCTGGGTCAGGAACCCGAGACGGCCGGCGTTGATCCCGAGGACCGGAATCCGCGCCGCGGCTGCCTGTTGGGCGGTCCAGAGCAGCGTCCCGTCGCCGCCGATACTGACGATCAGGCGGGTCCCGTTGAGCTCGCCGACCAGCGCCCCCGGCCGCTCCTCCGCGGTTGCGCAGTACGTCCACACCCGAAAGCCGCGCGCCTCGAGGCGTCGCCGCACCTCCATCACGGGTGCGCCGCCGATATCGATGCGGGGGTGGCAGACGATCCCGACGGCGTCAGCCATGGCGCCTCAAATACAGAAGGAATTCGCGATTCCCCTTGGCGCCCAGGATCGGCGAGGGGATCTCGCCGGCGATCGCGTAGCCGTTCTCCTCGGCAAACTGGCGGAGCTCGTTAAGGACCCGACGATGCTGTTCGGGGTCGCGGACCACGCCGCCCTTCCCCACCGCGCCCTTGCCGACCTCGAACTGCGGTTTGACCAGCGCGATGACGTCGCCCGGCGGGCTGAGCAGCTCACGGACGCGAGGCAGCACCAGCCGCAACGAGATGAATGAGACATCGATCACGGCCAGGTCGGCGGGGACCGGCAACCGATCGAGGTGACGGATGTTGACCCGCTCCAGCACGATCACCCTCGGGTCCTGCCGAAGGCTCCAGGCCAGCTGACCATAGCCGACGTCCACCGCGACAACCACGCTGGCGCCTCGGCGCAGCAGGGCATCGGTGAAACCCCCGGTCGACGCGCCGACGTCGAGGCAGACCCGTCCCGCCGGATCGAAGTCGAAGGCATCGAGCGCGGCCGTCAGCTTTTCGCCGCCGCGGCTGACGAACGCCTTGGTCCCGGCGAGGTCGATGCCGACGGTGGGGCTGACCAGCTGGTCGGGCCGGTCGGCAACCTCTCCTGCCACCCGCACCAGGCCGGCCCGAACCATCGCCTGGGCGCGCTGCCGAGACGACACCAGCCCCTGGGCCACCAGCGCCTGGTCCAGCCGGACGCGGCCCTCGACCATCAGCGCCATATTCCCAGCCCGACAATTATTCCGAGCAGCGCCCCGGCGATCACCTCGATCGGGGTGTGCCCGAGCAGCTCGCGCAGCCGCTCCTGGCGCAGCCCCTGGTGGGCAATGAACAGATCGTCGATAAGCCGGTTCAGGATCATGGCCTGCTGGCCGGCCGCCCGCCGGACGCCGGTGGCGTCATACATGACGACCGTCGAGAAGATCAGCGCCATCGCGAAGAGCGCCGACTGCACGCCCTCCAGGCGGCCAATGATCGTGGTCAGCGCGACGACGAGCGCGCTGTGCGAGCTGGGCATCCCACCCGCCGTCGCCAGCCGCCGCACGCTGAGCCGGTGAAGGATGACGGAATCGATGATCACCTTGGACGTCTGGGCGATCGCCCAGGCGATGAGCGGAACGACGAAGTACGGGTTTCGGAGCAGGGTCACGGGCCCGGCGGACGCTCGCCGGCCGGCGCCATCTCCTTCAATCGCCGCTCCGCATCATCGAGCAGGCCGGCGCAGCGGCGCGCCAGCGCCAGGCCCCGCTCGAAGATCCGTACGGACTCGGCCAGGTCATCCTGCTCCTTGCCGAGTTGGGCGACGGTGCGTTCGAGCTCGGCGGCCGCCGTTTCGTAATTCATGCGAGCGACATCGTCGTTCGAGGTCATTCGGCCTTCCGGGGCGCGCCCTCGGCGGGATGCCGTCGGATCTCGGCGTCGGCGGCGATGCGCCCAAGGATGCCATTGACGAACTTGCCAGAGTCCGGACCGCCGAAGGTCTTTGCCAGCTCGATCGATTCGTTGATGGCCGCCTTGAGCGGGACGCTGGGCAGGTAGCGAATCTCGAAACTCGCGATTCGCAGCAGGGTGCGCTCCACCTTCGCCATCTGGTCGAGACCCCAGTTACTCGAAGCCTCCGCCAGGTGGGCATCGATCTCGGTCTGATGGTCGCGGACTCCCTGGATCAGGGTGCGGGCGAACTCCGCCACTTCGGCATCAGCGCGCGACTCGGCGACATGATATTGAAGCGATCGTTCCGCATCGCCGCCGTCGGTCTCCAGCTCGAACAGCACCTTGAGGGCGAGCTCGCGGGCCAGGTGGCGCCGTCCCATCTACTGCTGCACTTAAGCCGCCTACGCGTCCTCGGGAAACCTCACGTCGCCGACGAAGACGTTGACCTGGCGGACTTCGAGACCCAGCATCTTATCGATCGCATCCGCCACCTGCCGTTGCACCTCCGCCGCCACCGTCGGAACGTGGGCGGAATGATCGACGATCACGAACAGCTCCAGGTTCAGCGCCTCGTTGCCCAGGTCCACCCGGACACCCTTGTACGAGCTGCCCGCCGGCAAGACGCGGTGCCCGTCCCGGGCTCTGGCGGGGTACATGCCGACAATCCCCTGTACCTGGCTCGCGGTCAGGGACGCAATGTGGGCGATTACCTCGTTGGCCACCTTGACCGAGCCGAGCGGACGCTCGGGCGACACTAGACCCGCTCCACGTAGGCGCCGGTGCGGGTATCGACCCGGATCACATCGCCTTCGTTGACGAAGAAAGGCACGTTGAGGGTCAGTCCGGTCTCGACCGTCGCCGGCTTTCCGCCGCCGGCGGCCGTGTCGCCCTTGAACCCGGGCGAGGTCTGGGTGACTTTCAGATCGACTGTCGTGGGCAGCTCGACCCCGAGTGTCCGGCCCTCATACATGAGCACCTCGATCGATGAGTTCTCCTTCAGGTATTGCAAGGTGTCCCCCAGCTGGTCGTCGCCAATGGGGAGCTGATCGTAGCTCGCCAGGTCCATGAAAAAGTGTCGGTCACCGTCGCTGTAAAGGTACTGCATGGGGACCTTTTCGATCCGGGCGCGGGTAAAGCGATCCTTGTCGCGAAATTTCTGGTCGATGATTGATCCGTTCCGGACATTCCGCAGCTTGGTACGGAAAAAGGTGTCGCCCCGGGCGTTCTGGCCTTGCTGGAACTCGAGGACGATCCAGAGCTCGCCCTCCCACTCGATCGTCATGCCATTGCGAAAGTCGCTGGGGTTGACCATGCCCGGCCGATTTTACCCGGTAACCGATTGGCGAGCCCTACGGGCTCGTTGATCCCCCGGGCCGGCGCCGCGCCTCGATCTGGGCGAAGATGGCATTGCGAAGCTGCTGGGGACGCGGCACGGTGCTGAGCAACTCCGCCCCGTCTCTGCCAGCCGATTCGAGCTCGATATCGCCAAAGCCCCACGTCCGTCCCCACAGACCCTGGAAGGTCGTCAGGTCCTGGATCCGGTCGATCGAGATCGATCGGGAAAACTTGGAGACGATCCCCTCGTTCAGGATGACCCGCTGGTCGGTGAGGACATACTCGTGGGCTCGCCAGGCCCAGTAATAGAGGTTGAGGACACCGATGGCGGCCAGGAGGGCGCCGAGCATCAGGAACAACCGGAGCTCGCCCCGGAGTGGCAGCAAGGCCAGGATCACCAGCGAAATCGCGACCGCGACGACGGTGGTGGCGATCGGCCGTAGGAGGACCACCCAGTGTCGCGGGGAACTGGTCAGAATCCGCTCGCCGGGGAGGAGATCGCGGGCGTTCACGGCGCCTGGCTGTACAAGACGAGCAGCGTTCCCAGCACCAGGAACGGGCCGTAGGGAACGGCCTCTTTGAGCTGACGGATGCGGGTGATGAGCAGAATTATGGCCACAAATCCGCCCAGGAACACACCGTAGAGCAGCGCGTGTGGCATCCGTAGGTTCGAGAGCCCGGTGGCCATCCCGATGAACACGGCGAGCTTGACATCGCCAAAGCCGAACGCCTCGGCGCCGAACACCAGCTGGCCGCCGAAGTAGAGGAGCGCGAAGACGGCCCCGGCGATCAGGGCAGCCACGGGCGCGGTTCGCCAGTCGGGCCATGGCCAGGTCAGGTAGGGCGTCCAGGGGGTGACGAAGGCGAGCGCAAAGGCGATGATCGAGCTGGGCAAGATCACCAGGTCAAGGATGTACCGGGTCTTCAGGTCGAACGCCAGCACCTGGACCAGCACGACGACATAAATGGTGTTGATGAAGAGCAGCGGCCGGATACCCAATTGCAGCGCAAACAGGAAGAAAAGAATGGCCGCCAGCGCCGGCATCAGGAACCACTCGATCATCGACTGACGAAACTCGATCTCCTCGATCCGGGCTAGCCAGCGCGTCAGGTAGTTAAGCGCGGTGCCGGCGGCGCCACCAACGACCGCCCAGGCGAGCGCAAGGAGCAGATGGTTCACGGCTTGAGACGCTCCACCACCGCTCGTTCGAGAGCCGCCCGCATCGCCGCCTCCGGCGGGGCCTGACCGGTCCAGATTTCGAAGGCGGCCAGCCCCTGGAAGAGCAGCATCGTCAACCCGTTGATGGCCCGGGCGCCCCGCTCCCGCGCCCCGCGTACCAGCGGCGTCACCGGGGGCTGGTAGATCAAGTCGAAGATGAAATGGCCGGGCGTGATCCAATCGATCGGGAAGAGCACGGACTGGCCGTCACTCCCGACGGGGGTCGCATTGACAATCAGCTCGGCCTTGCGAACCAGCAGCGCCAGCGACCCGAGCGGTGCCGGCCCGCCGCTCGAGACCTCCAGGTCGCGGCAGAGCGCACGCGCCTCCTCGAGGTCACGGCTGCTGACCCAGATCCTGGGGGCCGTCTCCCGCAGCGCGTCGACCGACGCCCGGGCCGCGCCCCCGGCGCCCAGCACGAGCACCGAGCGCCCCTTGGCCTGAAAGCCCGCGTCCTCGAGCGCGAGGGAGAAGGCGGGCCGATCGGTATTCCAGCCAATCAGGGCGCCGGCGCGATGGCTGATGGTGTTGACGGCTTTGATGACCTGCGCCTCCGGTCCCAAACCATCGAGCAGCCGGCTGGCGGCGACGGTGTGGGGCATGGTGACGGCGGCCCCTAAGACGCTGCGGTCGGCCCGGATCCGGGCGATGGCATCCGCGAGCTCTGTCGCCGCCACCGTTCGGACCTCGCAGCTGGCCTCGATCCCCGCCGCAGCGAAACCCGCCGTATAGAGGCTGACGGCGGGCTCGCCGCCGGGCTCCCCGCCCAGCAGCAGCAGCCGCCCCGCGGATCTACTGGAGGCCGTACTGCTTGAGGAGGCGGCCGAACTCTTCGTTGGTCTTGGCGTAGTGGTTGTGACCCTGGGGGTCCGAGAGGTAGAAGAAGTACCCGGTTTGGGCGGGTTGGAGGGCGGCGTCGATCGCCTTGATGCCTGGGTTTGCGATGGGTCCCGGTGGAAGGCCAGTATGTAGGTACGTGTTGTAGGGCGAATTGATCTTGCGGTCGTCGGTGGTGACCGTCGACTGCCAGACACCCTTCGCATAGAGAACAGTGGCATCCACCTGGAGGGGCCATCCTGCTCCCAGCCGGTTGTAGATCACGCTGGCAACCAGGGGCCGGTCCTCCTGGAAGCGGGCCTCGCGTTCGATCAACGACGCGATCGTCACGATCTGCAAGGGATTGAGCTTGCGCTGCGCCGCCTCGCCCTTTCGCGTGTCGTTCCAGTGCTTCTTGAAGCTGTCCAGTTGCAGGGTGATCAGGTCCTTAGCGGTGCCGGCACGTGGCACCAGGTAGGTATCAGGGAAGAGAAAGCCTTCCAGGGACGCGCCGGGTGGCAGGTCCTTGAGGAAGTCGTAGTTGAATTTCCCCTGGAGGGCGAGCGCGGTATAGTCACTGCCCTTGATGACACCACCCTGGTCGAGGAGTGCGGCCGTCTTCTTGATCGTGTAGCCCTCGGGAACGGTGACGAAAATCTCGTCCGGGATCGCCGTCTGCAGTGCCGTCAGGATCTGGATCATGTTGAGGTTCCGACTCAGCTCGTAAGCGCCCGCCTGGACGTTGCGGTCCAGGTGCTTGTAGCGGGCGTAGAAGTCGAAGACCGTCACCGAATCGATCAGTCCGGTGCGGTGCAACGTGTCAGCCACCTCATGAAAGTTTGCCCCCGGCGGAACGACGAAGCGCACGTTGGAAGTGCCGGGATTGGCGGGCTGATGCAGCTGGTGATCCACCCAGCTATAGCCGAGCACCGCCGGGATGCCCAGGGCGGCCGGCAGCAGGAACAGGATGACCACGAACCATTGCGCGCAGCCAAGTGCACGGCGGCGCGGGCGGCGCGTCGGCGCGCTCACCGGCGACCGCTTTGGATCAGTCAGTGCTGCGGACCGCCGTCTTCATCGACCTCGTCATCCTCTTCGAATTCTTCGAGCTGCTCGACGACCCGGTCGTGCTCTTCCTCGTCGAGCGTCACCAGCGACTCCCCCTCACGGCGGAGGATGAGCACCCGGTCCTCGTCGGCTTCGGCCTGGAGGACGTAGTAGGTTTCGCCTTCGATCTCCACCACGTCGTGGACGACATAGCTTTCCTCTTCGCCGGTTTTCTCGTTAACCAGCTCGATGGTCTGGACTTCGCCGTTTGCTTCCGGAATCTCTGGCATTCAGCCTCCTGGTGCCCGACCAGCCCGATAGTCAAGATATCCCTGCAACAATAACGTGGCGGCCATACGATCGATCTCTTGCCGCCGTTTGCCGCGCCGTTTGCCCTGTTCGATCAGGTACCGTTCGGCCGCGACGCTGGTCAGCCGTTCGTCCCAGTATGCTACCGGCCTCGCCGTCGCCTTCGCTACCTGGGCGCCGAACGCTTGAGCCTGCTGGGCGGCGGCATCGATACGGCCGTTCATCAGGCGCGGCAGCCCAATGACGATCAGTCCAACCTCGTGCCGATCGACGAGGTCGGCCAGTGCCTTGAGATCGGCCCCCTCCGAGCGTCGCGTCAGCACGCTCAGTGGCTGGGCAATGGTCCCGGATGGATCACTGAGCGCGAGACCGAGCCGGACGGTGCCCGGGTCGATCGCCAGGATCCTCAAGGGCTCGAGTTGCTCGAGACCTCCTGGACCTTGAGGGTGATCCGTGAGCTGAAGAGCGGCAGCCACGGCAGGCCGAACGGTGATTGGGTCACCCGCGCATCGACCACATTCGGAAGTGACTGGAGGAAGGCACGGCCCTTGGATGGGCTCATCCCTTTCAGGTGCGAGCGGATCGCCGTCTCGATGAAGATCGGCGTGTAGAACCCGGACGCATGGCCGTTGAGCGTGATGTGACCGTCGGCGGCTGCATCGATCGGTTCGTAACTGGTGTTCGCGTTGTTGGTCAGCTGCGTTCCCGAGGGGATCTTCCGCTGGAGGGCGGTCTTCAGCATCTCCTTAACCGCCTTCTCATCGAAGACGACGCCGTCACCGGCGACCTTGACGGCAATGGTAAAGCCGCCGACCTCATCGCCGACCGCATGGTCGGCCTTGGTAGTGGCTTGCACACCACTTCCGACCAGTGCGAGCTTCTGGCCCTTCGCCTTGCTGTTGAGCTGATCAGTGACCCGCGGGAGGGCATCTTTCGCGTACACATCGCGGACGCTATCGATGTCCGATTGCTGGATCACGGTTGCGGTTCGAGCATCAAGGCCGCCCGTGGTGGCTTGTGGATTATCAACCCTGAGGTCAGCGTCTCCATTTTCCATGTTTGTGATTGAGTGCGCGTCTGTATTGCCATCGACGCCGGCGGTCACAGCCGTGATAGGGACTGTGGCCTGGGCGCCGTAGCCGACACCGACCGATGTGCGCGACCTTTTGAGTCGTGTACCGCTTTCCGCTGTCGGTAAGCACGACCAAGCCCTTGCGAACATCCTGACCAAGGCAAAACATGCATCTGGACGTGATCACGACCTGGCCTGTTGAAGCAACTGCGGCAACTTGCTTCTGGCCGGTCGCGGTGCCTGGCAGGTTCTGGGACTCGTCGGCGTGGACGGCCTGGGTGGCGAAGTGATCGGCGGATCCGGCGGCGGTGCCGGGTGCACCCAGGAGGCTGATATCCGTCTTGATCGGCGTTCCGGCGACCGAAACGGTGGCGGTTGCTGACGGCAGATACAGGATCCCGACCAGCAGGACGACGACCGCGATCACACCGGCCGCGATGACGTATGGGCGGTAGTTCTGAAACGAGGGTGCCGACGCACCCGGCTTCGAGGATGGCGCTGCCTTGGGCTTTGGTGGCGCAGAGATCACGGATGCCTGGCGCGGTCGGTCCAGCGTCGCAACACCGCGCGGCGGAGCTTCCGCCTGGGCGCTCGCCGCCGGGGAGGCCGGCGGAACGGCAGGGGTAGGCGCAGGAGCCGCGGGTTCACCGCCCAATTCCGGGTTGTGCATCTCCGATCCGTGGTCGTAGGCCGCCAGGCTCGGAAACGCGGTGAAACCGGCTTCCAGCGACATCGCCTGGAGCCGGGGATCGCCACTGACCAGGTTGACCCGCTTCCCATAGCTGTCGGCATAGCGCTTGAGGAGCCGAAAGCTCATCGGGCTCTGCAGGGCTCGGGCCCGCTCTGGGACGACGAACGTGACCTCATCTTCGAGGCTGAGATCACGCAGGCGATCCACCAGGTCGGTGATCTCCTCGTCAGCTTCGACGTAAAGCAGTTTGGCCAGAGTCTTCACAGTTTTAACACGTCGCAGCCTTTCATACCCGAAACGTCACTGATTGTCGAGATGTTACGGTGTCAGGTTTTCTCGGGTCTTCGGTCAGACTTTCATCGCCTTGAGCACCTTCCGCATCAGCCCGAATAGGGGCGCCTGGTCTTCCGACTGCTGCTGGATGGCGTGGAAGGCGAGCCCCATCGGGGTGATGTCCTGCTGGTCGAGCAGGAGCCCGGTCGAATCATAGATGCCGCGGATGTCAACCGGTCGCAGGACGTTCACGCTGGGTGTTCGAGCGAACGGAAGCTTGTCACCCCAGGGAAAGTCCTGCAACTGCTGTTTGACCTCGGGTAGGGCGCTGCCGCCTCCCGCCAGGTAGATGGCGGTCGGCAGGCGGTCGCCTTTCGCCATCTCCTGCAGCGTAATCGCGATCCCCTCCACCAGCACCTCGGCGTCCCGCGTCAGCACGGCGTGGACCTTCTCCGCATGGTCGGGCGGCAGCTCGCCTTTGGAGTGGCGCACCTTGACGGCTTCGGCGTCGACGAACGAGATGCCGAAGCGTGAGGCAAGTTTCTTCGTGAAGACCCGACCCCCGATCGGGAACATCCGGGTTCCCTCGATGCCGCCGTTGCGGATCAGGGCGATATCGGTGGTTCCGCCGCCGATGTCGATGAAGATCCCGCCGAAGTCGTAGACCTCGTCGGTGGCGGCGCAACGAGCCATCGCATACGGCTCAGCAACGGTCGCGATCAGCTCCAGGTCGAGTTCCGAGGCGATCGTTTGCAGCGCGCCCACGTGGGTCAGCGGGGCAAAGGTATTAAAGACGGTGATCACCATCTGCTTGCCCTGGAAGTCGATCGGGTTGTTGACGACGAAGCCATCGATGCGAACGCTGGTGATGGCAGAGTTAATTAGCTTGACGTTCACGTCCGGAACCCCCAGCTCCAGGCTCATCGCATGGCTGGCTTCACGAAGCGCGCGCTTCTGGACCAGCTGGAGTGTCTGCAATAACTCGACCTCATTGATCTTGAGGTCTGGGTTCGCCCGCGGCACCGTGACTGAGGTGCTGAAACCTTTGACCTGCTCGCCGGCAATCCCGATGACCGCCTGGCCCGGGATCGTGTCGCACATGTTCTCGGCCTCTGACATCGCCTTGTCGCAGCTGTCGATGATCCCCTGGATGTCGGATGGGACACCCGATTGCATGTCGGCGAATTGCTGCCGCTGCCGCGAGGCGCCCAGCACCACGCCGTTCCGGCCCTCTCGCTTGACGACGAGGGCTTTGATGTACTCGGTGCCGATGTCGAGCGCCGTGTAGTAGTTCTCGTAGTCGGCGCCGCGGCGCAGGCGCTTGATCCGGTCCTTGATCTTGATCATCCGTGCGCCTTCAGTTGCGTCCTGATGTAGTCCTGCACCGACTTGAAGGCGTCACCGACACGCTCGGGATCGATGCCGCCGCCCTGGCCAACCGGACCGCGACCGCCACCCTTCCCTCCCGCCACCTGGCGGAACGCCTGGATCAGGTCGTTGGCCGGCAGACGCTCCGCCAGCGGGCTGGCAACCTTGACCGCAAAATTGCGACCGCCGACGACGATTGCCACGCCGTTGCCATTGGCGCGGTTCAGCGCCGCATCGGCGAACACCAGGAGGTCCTTTTCGTCCGCGTCGACCCGCTGCAGCATCAAGCGGACGCCGCTGACGTCGGCCTCTTCGAGCCGGACATCACCACCGGCGGCCAGCCGCTGGCGAAGGCTCGCGGCTTCTTTCTCGAGCCGCTTGACCTCCGCCTGCAGCGCCGCGACCCTGGAGGGCAGCTCGGCCGGCGCGGTGCGCAGCGCCTCACCCAGCTCGTGTAGGACCTGTTCGTCATCGCTGACCTGGCGCTCTGCCGCTGCCCCGGCCCGCAACTCGATCCGGCGGACGCCGGCCCCGATGCTCCGGTCGCCGGAGATCAATGCTAGGCCGATCTCGCCGCTCCGCTCCACGTGCGTTCCCCCGCAGAGCTCGCGAGCCCAGTCTCCAAAAGAGACGACCCGCACCAGGTCGCCGTACTTCTCGTCGAACAGCGCCACCGCCCCTGTGGCCATCGCCTTGTCGAGCGGAAGCTCCTCGACGTGCCGCTCCAGGTTGGCGCGGATCTTCTCGTTCAACAAACGATAG
Source organism: Chloroflexota bacterium (assembly GCA_005882525.1). Classification (GTDB taxonomy): domain Bacteria; phylum Chloroflexota; class Dormibacteria; order CF-121; family CF-121; genus CF-13. Next base: position 5,888 of record VBGO01000011.1, on the reverse strand, counting down.
ACGCGGTCGACCTCGTCCGTGGTGAGGCCCCGCGGAAAGCGGAAATCGAAAGTCGCGTAATCCGCTTCGACTGAGGAGCCGGCCTGGATGGCCTGCTCGCCGAGCACATCTCTCAGCGCCCGGTGCAGCAAGTGAGTGGCGGAGTGATGCCGCGCGATCGCCTGGCGTCGAGGGGCATCGACCACCGCCCGCACGCGATCGCCCGGCTTCAGCCGGTCGGGCCGCACCTCGACGCGATGCCGGATCGCCTCGCCCTGCGGTTGAACATCGATGACCGAAGCCTTTCCATCGTTCCAATCCAGCCATCCGGTGTCGGCGGTCTGCCCGCCGCGTTCCGCGTAGAAGGGGGTTTCGGCCAGGAACACGTCCGTGCGCTCGGGCTCGGCGGCAACCGGAAAAACTTCCGTGACCGTCGTGTCCGTTCCCAGCTGGTCGTAGCCGACGAACCGGCTGGCGGTTCCGGTCAGCGGGGCGGTGAAGCCGCCGGTCGCGACTCGGCTCCGGTCGCGCTGGCTTCACGTCGTTCCTTGGCCAGCTGCGCAGTAAGCTCGATGGGAAAGCCGAGCGTGTCATGCAGGTAGAACACCTCCTGGGGGTTAAGGGTTCCGCGCTCGAGCAAAGGCGCCAGGCGTTCCATTCCCTGCCGGAGGGCCACGCCGAACCGCTCCTCCTCCGACCGCACAACCTCGGCGATCCGCTCCACCTGCGTCCGGACCTCGGCGTAAACGGGTCCCAGCAGCCTGGCCACGATTGGTACACCCGATGATAGGTGGACGGCCGGCCCCAGGCGCCGAGCGTGGACCATCCCTCGGCGGATCAGACGTCGGAGGACATAGCCGCGCCCGTCGTTCGCCGGGACGACCCCGTCGGCGAGCAGCATCGTGCTGCCCCGGGCATGGTTTCCTGTTCCCAATGCTCTATGAGTGGGAGGAATGGATCCGTGTCGAAGAGAGATTGCTTTTGACTGACGACCGACGTGATGCGCTCGAGACCCATACCAGTGTCAATGCCTTTCTTCGTCAGCGGCGTTCGGATGCCAGACTCGTCCCGGTTCCACTGGATGAAGACCAGGTTCCAAATCTCGAGGAACCGATCGCAGTATTCGCAGTTCGGTCCGCAGTCCGGCCGCCCGCAACCGTATTCCTCGCCCCAGTCGTAGTGGATCTCGGAGTCCGGCCCGCAGGGCCCGGTCGGCCCCGCCGCCCAGAAGTTGTACTCATCACCAAAGCGCCGGATCCGCTCGGGCGGGATGCCCGTCTTCGTCCAGATCTGGTCGCTCTCGTCGTCGTCATTGTGGATGCCCGCCCATAGGCGCTTCTCCTCGATTGCCAGGTGTTTGGTCAGGAACTCGTAGGCGTAGGGGATGGCCTTCTCCTTGAAATAGTCACCAAAGGCGAAGTTGCCGAGCATCTCGAAGAAGGTCAGGTGGTGACCATCATGGCCGACCACATCGATATCGGACGAGCGGAACACCTTCTGGCAGGTGGTGACTCGGGGAAACGGCGGGCTGGCCTGCCCGAGGAAGTAGGGCTTGAAGGGAACCATGCCGGCACTGGTGAACAGCAGAGTAGGATCGCCGAACGGGATCAGGGAGGAGCTCGGCAACACCTTGTGGTCCCGCTCTTTGAAGAAGTTGAGAAAACGCTGGCGGATGTCCGCGCTCGTCATATCTGGCCTGCGCGCTCCGTCATTGTACTGAGTTCGAATCCTACCGACTGTGCAGTGTCGAGCTCTTGTGGCTGACGCCTCTAACTCGTAACCGGCAATTCCTTCTTGAGTTGCTCGACAGCAGCCCGCTGCAGCCGCGAAACGTGCATTTGCGAGATCCCGAGCCGCTTCGCGACCTCTGCCTGGGGCAGCTCGTCGACGAATCGCAGGTACATGATCCGACGCTCCCGGGGTGTCAGGTGACGCATCGCCTGGTCGAGCAGGTCCTGGAGCTCCACCTTGTCGAGGTTCTCGTCTTCCCGCCCGAGCCGCTCGGTCAGCTGGAGGCCGTCATCGTCCCGCGGTGAAGGGCCGGTGGACTCGAATGGAATGGTGCGCTGCGCCGGGCTCGCCTCCATCGCCGCCAGCACCTCTTCGGGTTGAAGATCGAGCTCCTTGGCGATCTCATTGACCGACGGCTGGCGACCGAGCCTGCCCTGCAGCCGCTGCTGGGCCAGGTCGGCGCGCTGCATCGTTTCCTGGAGCCGGCGCGGCACCTTGACGGCCCAGCTCTTGTCGCGGAAGTATCGTTTGATCTCGCCAACGATGGTGGGCGTGGCGAAGGTCGAAAACTCGAGGCCGCGCTGCGGCTCGAAACGCTCGATCGCCGCAAGCAAGCCAATATAGCCGACCTGGACGATGTCCTCGAGCGGCTCGCCGCGGTTGCTGAATTTCTTGGCTAGGAAGACCACGAGGTTGTTGAACAGCTCCACGAGCTGCTGGCGGACCTCGGGATCCTTAGTTTTCTGGTACTTGAGAAAGAGGCGGCGAACGAGCTCACGATTGGGTCGGACTGTCGAGGAGGGCGACGCCGGCCGGTCTACTCGATCAGGTATTTGACCATCCTCATCCGCATGCTGCCCGTCTGGTCGTCCACCTGGTAGCGGAGTTCATCGACGAACAGCCGGATCATGTTCAAGCCAATCGTTTCATAGTCGAGCTCGGCTTCGCGGCGGGCCCGGCGAACGGCCTGCTGCTCGACAGCCCGCGGCGGCACGCTCCGGACCTCGACCTCGAGGCGCCGTGGCTGACTCTTGAAGATCAACTTCAGCTGACCGTTGCCGGTCCCCCACTGCTGGGCGGCCGCAGCACAGGCACTCTCGCAAGCCTGGCTGATGGCAATGTTGAGGTCGTCGATTTCCTGGAGCGAGAAGCCGACGACCAGGCCCAGCGAGGCCGCCGCCCGCTTAGCGACGATGATGTAATCGCCCACCGCCGGGAGCTTCAGCTCGGTAATGTAGCCTCCCGTGGTAGCCGCCGCGTGGCCGGTGGTTGCGGGCCGGTGCCGAAGTCGACTTTCGCTCATGCTTCCTCCTGATGATGCTGGCCGGCCGGTGATCGCCGGCGTCGACCGAGTCCGCCGAGGAGATCGCGCACGCGATCCCGCCAACCGCTGATCGCGGCGCCGGTGGCGTCCATCGCCCGGTCGGCCGCGCTGAACTTGTCGTTGACGCCGCTCACCATGTCGTCGATCTGCTGCAGGCTATGGCGCAGCTCAGGGAGCGCCAGCCGGGCCTCGTCGAGGGTCAGGGTGAGGATGGCCTCGACGGTCCGCAAGCTGCGCGTCATGTTTAGGAGGATGAAGGAGGCGAACAGACTGAGCACCAGGAAGCCGATGCCAACCAGCAGGACCCCCACTTGCCACATCAATACCTGATCCTCCCGACCTCAATGGTCACGGGCGTTGTCGATGTTCTACCGTGTTCGGCCGGCTCTTAAACCGGCTGCCCACGGCCGATCCACCGGGACCCGGCCCACTGGAGGAGGGCCAGCACCGCCAGGTCGGTTACCGGGTGTAGGTCGCCGAGGGTCAGCCGGGGGCCGACCCCCAGCAGGCCCAGCCCCTCGCCGATCAGCACCGCCAGGGTGCTGAGGCCCAGACGTACCAGGAAGTGCGGTGATCGAGGGGCGATCAGATAGGCGACCTGTGTGCCCAGGAGGACGACCAGGATGGCCATCAGGAGCACGGGCGCGATGGGCACAGGCACCGCCGGGAGTGTAGCGGATGGTTGGGATGAGGGAGAAAACGAGAGAGGCCCGGCCAGCTGGCCGAGCCTCTCCTCGAGTCGATTGGGTCTAGTGCGTCGTGTGAGCTTTGGTCGCGGCGTCGGCGTTCTGCGCGTGCGGGTTGGTGTTGACCGCGCCGGGCACCGTCGGCTGCCACTTCCAGGCCTGGCTGTTCTGCGCGGCCGGCGTGTTGCACGAGCTACCGGGCCGGTTGCAGGTCGGCGTTGTCACCGGGATGACCGGGTCGATCGTCAGGCCGGCGAGGTTGATCTGGAGCCCACCCCAGCTGTTTGTGTTGGCGAGGGTGAGTCCGGTGACGGTCTTCGTGCCGGCGAGGCTGATGGTCAGCATGTCGAGGACGGCGGTTCCGCCACCCATCGACGTCTGCGCGGTGCCGGTCCAGACCGTGGACGCGGCCGGGTCGGTCAGGGTGTTGACGGTGAAGCCGGCGCCGGTCCGCCACTCGCGGAGGTTGCCGCCGACCATCAGGTCGGTGCTCTGGGTGGTGCCGTCGCTGAAGGTCACCGTGACGGTGCCGACCACGCTCTGGTCGTACCACGAGTAGGTGTTGGCGCTGTTGAGCAGCAGGTATGCGCCCGTCGCGTTGGCCCACGAGCCTGCGAAGCTCGCGCTTTGACCGTTGGCGAGCGCGATCAAGTTTCCGCCACTGAGGTCGAAGGTGTGGCCGCCCAGGCTGGCCGATCCAGTCGGGGCCGAAACGTACATCGAGCTGAGCGGGACCGTGGCCTGGGCACCCAGCGCCACCGGCGCGTCCTGGGCGTAGCCCATGACGCTCGAGGCAGCGATCAAACCGGACGCGACAATGAGACCTTTGGCGGATTTGGTGAAGATGGCGGCGTTCATGGAGCCTACTGTAGATCGCGTACCTTACGCGGCCAGTGGCGCTATTTGGCAGTTGGTAACGGGCCGGAAAAACGAGAGTCACGGTTTCGGCTGGAAGGGTCGCGGGCCTGGTTGCAAGCATGATGCGGCCGTTCAACGACCCGGTGACGACCCGTAAAAAAGCCTCGAAAGCCCGTTTCCTTACGGCGCGGGCTTGGCCGGCGGTCGCAGCAGCTGCAGCCCGAGCTCGCGCAGCTGCTTGTCTTCGGCCGGCGCCGGGGCGTCGCTCATCACCTCTTCCGCCTGCTGGTTCTTGGGAAACGCGATCACCTCCCGGATGGTGTCTTCGCCGCTGGCCAGCATGACGACGCGGTCGAGACCGTAGGCGAAACCCCCGTGTGGCGGCGCGCCATAGCGAAACGCTGTGAGCAGAAATCCAAAACGTCGTTCGGCGTCCTCCCGGGAGATGCCAAGGCCCTGAAAGACCCGTTGCTGCAATTCCGGGTCGTGGATCCGGATGCTGCCTGAGCCCAGCTCGGTGCCGTTGAGCACCAGGTCGTAGGCACGCGCCCGCACCTGCAGCGGCTGACTCTCCAGCAGCCCCAGGTCCTCGGGCCTGGGCGAGGTGAATGGGTGGTGGGCAGCGGTGATCTCGCCGGTTTCCTTGCTCCGCTCGAACAACGGAAAATCCGTGACCCAGACAAATTCGAAGGCGCCTTCCTTGACCAGCCGCAACATGCGGGCGGCCGCTTTCCGCACCGCTCCGAGCGAGGCCGCGGCCACCGCGACCTGGTCAGCGACCGCCACCACCACGTCGCCCGGCTCCGCCTGGGTCGCCGATTGCAACTCGGCGAGTTCGCGCTCGCCGAAGAACTTCGTGATTGGCGAACGCCAGCCGGACGACTCTCGATGCCAGAAGGCCAGGCCCTTCGCGCCCTCGGCGCGAGCGACCTCGGTCAGCGCCTCGATCTCCTTCCCACCGACGGCCCGCGGAATGCGCAGTCCGCGGATGACGCCGCCAGCGTCCAGTGCCTGGCGGAAGATCTTGAACTCCGTTGCCGCGAAGATGGAGGACAGCTCCCCTATTTCGAGGCGGTAGCGCAAATCGGGTTTGTCGACGCCGTACCGCTGCAGGGCCTCGGCGTGAGTGATGCGGCGAATCGGGGTCGTGATGGCGACGCCGAGGACGCGCTGCCAGACGTGCGCGAAGCAGCGCTCCACCACGTCCAGGACGTCGTCCTCGCTGACGAACGACATTTCGAGATCGAGCTGCGTGAACTCCGGCTGGCGATCGGCGCGCTGGTCTTCGTCGCGGTAGCAGCGGACGATCT
>VBGO01000432.1 GCA_005882525.1 Chloroflexota bacterium | reverse complement strand
GCCGGTCAGTACCCCTTGCTCCATCGTTTCCCGTACGCCCCTCTCGACCGATGGTCGGAAGTTCTGCGGGATCGAGCCCCCGAAGATCTTGTCTTCCCAGACGAACCCGGTGCCCCGCGGGACCGGGGCGATGTCGATCACACAGTGGCCGTAGAGGCCGGCGCCGCCGGACTGCTTCTTGTACTTCTTCTCCGCCTTGGCGCTGCTGGTGATCGTTTCCTGGTAGGGCACGCGCGGCACCGCAAGCGTGCCCTCGACCCCGTACTTGCGCTTCATTTTCTCGAGCACGACATCGAGATGGATATCGCCCATGCCGTGCACGATCGTCTCCTTCGTGATCGGCTCGTGCTCCAACGTGAGGGTCGGGTCTTCGTCGACCAGCTTGACGAGTGCCGCGTTGACCTTTTCCTCGTCGGCCTTGTTCTTGGCGCCGACGGCGGCGCTGTACGTCTGCTCCGGGTACTCGATCGGCGGAAGCCGGAGCGGATGGTCGCGGCTGGCGAGCGTGTCGCCGGTCGCCGTTACCTGCAGCTTGCTGATGCCCGCGATGTCGCCGGCCACCACCTCGGCGGCCGGTTCCAGGGTCTTGCCTTTCGGATAACCGATGGTGCCGGCACGCTCCGGCTGGTCCTTGGCCGCGTTCAGCAGGGGCGTGCCCGAGGTCAGGACGCCGGACACCACCTTGACGTAACTGATCCGGCCCACGAAGGGGTCGGCGGTCGTCTTGAAGACGATGGCCCCCAACGGGCCAGCCGGCTCACGCGTCAAGGTCTCGGGTTGGTCGGTGCGCGGATTCACCGCCACGACTGGCGGGGCCTGCCTGGGGGAAGGCAGGAGGGCCACGATGGCATCGAGCAGCGTGCCGATGCCGATCGATTTTCCGGCGGCGGTGCACAGGACCGGCACGATGGCCCCGGCTGCCACGCCCTCGGCGAGGGCCGCCGTGACCTCGGCATCAGTCAGTTCGCCGGCCTCCAGGTATTTCTCCAGCAGCGTATCGTCCGTCTCGGCGGCCGCTTCCACCAGCGGTGATCGCCGGGATTCGACCTCGGCGGCGAGCTCGCTCGGAAGGGGAACCGCCGCAGGCCGTCCCTGTGGATCGAACTCGTACGCTTTGCGGGTGAGGAGGTCGACCACTCCTTTGAAGCCGGCCTCGTACCCGATGGGGAACTGGATCGAGACCGGGCGCGGCGAAAACTCCTTGAAGCTGTCGACCGCCCTCCAGTAGTCGGCGTTCTCCTTGTCCATCTTGTTGACGACGACCAGGGTGGGCAGGGTACGGGCTCGCAACTGCTGCCAGGCCAGCTCGGTGCCGACGACGACCCCCGTGCTCGCCCCGACCACCAGCAAGGCGCCCTCCACCGCGCGTAGCGCGCCGTAGACATCACCGGCGAAATCCTGGAACCCGGGTGTGTCGAGCACGTTGATCTTGGCGTCGTGCCAGGTCAGGTGCGCGATGGCGGTCCCGATCGAGATCTTGCGCTTGATCTCTTCCGGCTCGAAATCGAAGGTCGTGTTGCCCGCGTCCGGGCGCCCCAGTCGCTCGACGGCACCGCCGGCGTACAGCATCGCTTCCGCCAGGCTGGTCTTGCCATCGTGGCTGTGACCGAGCAAAGCAACGTTGCGGATCCTCTCCGGGTCGATTCTGGCCATCGCTCTCCCTCTCCCAAAGAGAGTGTAAATCGGACGCTAGTCGATCGGCGCCAGCGGGATGATCTCGACCGCTGCTCCCGCCGCCACCTCACTGGTCCCCTGCGGGACGACGACCAGGCAATTGGCATCCGCCATCGAACGAAGCACGTGCGAGCCCTGGTCGCCGGTGAGGCGGACCACAACCCGATCGCCATCGCGCCGAGCGACGCCCCGGAAGTACTGCTCGAGATGTGGGGGGTTTACGAGAGCGTCCTCGGTGACGGCCGGCAGCCGAGCGCGCTCGAGGTCGGTGCGGCCCTGCATCTTCAGGATCGCCGGGCGCACGAACAGCTCGACGCCGACCAGCGTCGAGACAGGGTTCCCCGGCAACCCGATGAGGGGCACGCCGCGGATCGCGCCAAAGACGAGCGGCTTGCCGGGGCGCAGCGCGACCTGCCAGAAATCCACCGCCTCCTGTTCCTCGAGCAAGGCGCGGACCAGGTCATAGGCGCCCATCGAGACTCCGCCGGTCGTGACCGCGAGGTCAGTGTCGGCGGCGGCCTCGAATCGATTGATGAGGTCGTGGCGCTCATCGCGCGCAACCCCGGCATCGATGACCTCCGCGCCTGCCTCTTCGAGGGCGGCCCGCAGCGTGTAACGGTTGGTGTTCGTGATCTGGCCGGGGGCCAGCGCTTCTCCGGCGTCGCGCAACTCGTCGCCGGTCGTCAGCACCATCACGCGCGGTCGCCGAACCACGCGGACGGTCGTGCGTCCCGCCGACGCCAGCACGCCGATCACCCCCGGGGTCACGACCCGACCCCGTTCCGCGACGACGTCGCCGCGGCGGAGATCGCTGACGGCGC
>VBGO01000431.1 GCA_005882525.1 Chloroflexota bacterium | reverse complement strand
GGTGGCGCCGGCGGCCTTGACGTCGGGCTCCAGCGCCGGGTACGCGGCCGTCCGCCTGCCCTTGAGCACGCCGGCGGCGGCCAGCGCCAGCGGCGCATGACAGAGTTGGGCCACGGGCTTCTCCTGGTCGAAGAAGTGCCGGATGATCCGCTGAACGTCGCGGTCATTACGGATGTACTCGGGAGCGCGTCCGCCGGGGATCACGACCGCCGCGTAGTCGGCGGGGTTGACGTCCTTGAAGGCAAGGTCGGCGTCCCAGCTGTAGCCGGGTTTCTCGGTGTAGGTGTCATAGCCAGGCTCGAAGTCATGAACCACGAAATGGAGCTTCTTCTTGCTCAGGGCCGCGATCTGGACGTCGTATCCTTCCTCTTTCAGGCGCTGGTACGGATACATCACTTCCAGCGACTCGCCCGCATCACCCGTCAGGATCAGAATTTTTGGCGTTGACATAAGTCTCCTCCTCAGGTCAGGGCAGCCGATGCAACAACCTAACTTATACGCCCCGCAAGGCGTGCTCGACGGGACACTGGACATCAAAGGCCATCCACAGGGGTTCGATCATGGCTTCCGCCGGGAGGGCTTGGTGTTCTCCGCCAGGAGCTTGAACCGGGTCGCCGCATCGCCCCATACCTCGAGCAGGTACGCCTGCACCGCCTGGACGCCGCGGGCGTGCAGCTGGTAGATGCGACGTGTGCCGCGCGGCTCGTCGATGACGAGGCCGGCCTCCTTCAACAGCCGCAAGTGTCGGGACACCGCGGGCCGGCTGATCGGCAGATCATCCGCGATCTCGCCGACGGTCCGGCCACCCGAGCCGAGTAGCTCGACGATGGCGCGGCGGTTGGAATCACCGAGGGCGTCGAACGGATCGCCCTTGAAGGGCGCAACGGACATCGGACGTAAGCGTAACAAAAATGCTACCGTTGATCGGAAGCCCGTTGGTTCCGCAGCACGCGTTGGAGGAGGGTAACGTGAGAGCGTACGAAGCGAGTTGGGGTGGTCGGGCGGCATGCCGCTCGGGCTCTTCAAAGGGGTGCGCACGTACACCCTCGCTCCCGAGGGGAACGGAACCACGAAATTCAGGATGCGCGAGGAGTACACCGGGCCGCTGCTTCCGATGATCTGGCGGTCGATCCCCGACCTTGGGCCGTCCTTCACCCAGTTCGCCAACGGGCTCAAGCGACGGGCCGAAGCCGGCCGTTAGCTGACCGGACGAGGCGAAGCGCCAGGACCGGACAGGCATCGGCGGCGCGTCGGGCATGCTCGACCAGGCTGGCCGGAACCTCGCCGGCCCGGATGATCGGGTAGCCCCAATCGTCGAGGCGGATCATTTCGGGGAGCAGCTCGGCGCAGAGCCCGTGACCGTCGCAGCGGATCCGGTCGAGCTGTAACGTCTCTCCCATCAGGCCACCGCTACCCGGACTGGCTCGGCGATGGTCAGGCAGCGCCGCCGCTGATGCGCCGCATAGTCCTCCGCAAAAACCGTCAGCCCGCTCCGCAGCAAGCCGGCGGCGCCATCGGGGTGGCGGCAGGCGCCGCGACCGGGGAGCTCGCCGCTCCAGCGGTGGAGGCGTTTGAGATCGTCCGTTTGCGGCGACTTCGCGGCCAGCCGCCGGGCTGCCTCGGCGATCGCCCCCAGCCCGAAGAGGCAGGGCCCGCATTGCCGTGCGCTCTGCGAGGCGAGATAGGCCATGATCCGGGCGGTCGCCTCCACCCCGCAGGTTCGGGCATTCAGGAAGTGGACGACCCCGCAGCCAAACGCCAGCCCGCGGGCCCGCATCGACTGGGGATCGAGGGGCAGGCGCCATTGCTCGTCGACGTCGGCCCAGGTACCGAAGTATCCGCCGAGCAGGACCGCCTGCACGTCGCCCCGCAGGCCCCCGGCGGCGGCGGCGACGTCGGCCAGCGGCGAGCCAAGCTCGAGTTCCTGGACCCCCGCGTGGTTGACGGCGCCGGACGCCGTGACCAGACCGATCCCGTGAGCTTGCCCCTGGCCGAGATTCTGATACCAGGCAGCGCCGCGACGAGCGATCAGGGCGGCGAGCGCGAGACTCTCGACGTTCTGGAGCAGCGTCGGCCGGCCGCGAACACCGCGTTCGAACGGCCGAGGCGGGGTCGTGGTCGGCCGGGCGTCACCGGCATTGATGAAATTCACCGCCGCCGATTCCTCGCCGGCCACGTAACCCACGGGTGCCTGGACGATCCGGACCCGCCCGCGGATGTCCGTGGGGCGCTCACCAAGGGCGGCGCGTAGCGCCGCATCCGCCGCCCGGTGTTCGGCACCTATATAGATGATGATGTCGTCGGCATTGACGGCGCCAGCGGCAAGCAGAGCACCGTCGATCACCAGCTGGGGCCGGGCGGCCATCAACGAGCGGTCCTTGTGGC
>VBGO01000430.1 GCA_005882525.1 Chloroflexota bacterium | reverse complement strand
CCGGCGGGAGCCCGCCTCGGGTCGGCGGGCAAGACGGCCGACCTGCAAGAACACCCCCGCACCCGTAAGTCCGAGGCCAAGGATTATCAGCCCGATGGCCACGAACTGTTCATGGTTCGCCTGGCAGCGGGTGGAGCAGTCCGCGATTGCCAGTAGCAGCCCGAAGAAGGCGGTGGTGAGGATGCCGATGATGACGAGCGCAATGCCGATGAGGATACGAACGATTGGTTTCATCGCGTGCTACCGGCCTGAGCTTACGCGCCGGGACCGATCATACTTCGTCAGATGCACCACTATTGATCCCCCGGAAACAAAGCGGCATTCCCAATGGCAAGCGAGTTAGAGCGGGCGCTGTTCGGCGAGGTGAATGCGGCTGCCATCAGGTCCCAGCTCGACGACTTCTGCCGCAGGCACCTTGGTGTCGGAATCAGGTTAGTCACCTTCCATCGAATCTCGGTCGCGAGCGTGCGCGGGGTGATGCTCGACGACGGATCGCGTGCTGTCATCAAAGTCCACCGCCCGGAGTTCGCGCATCACTTAGAGGCGGTCCAGACGATCCAACGGCACCTCGCCGGCAGCAGTTTTCCATGCCCTCGGCCGCTTGCCGGGCCCGCTCCCATCGGCAACGGCGTCGCGACGATTGAGTCGATGCTGGAAGCCGGATCGATGGGCGACGCGCACGAGCCGGCAGTACGTCAGTTGCTTGCACAGGGGCTCAGGGAGCTCGTCAGCGAATGCCATCCGCTTGTTGGGTCGGTAGACCCGGGGCCGTTCTGGTTGCTCGCGGGTGACCAACAATGGCCGATACCGCATGACGTACGGTTCGACTTCGTTCGCACCGCTCTGGGGGCGGAATGGATCGATCGCCTGGCCGCCGAAGCGCGAGACCGCTTGCGATCAGCAGCCGGCCGGATGGTCATCGGCCACGTGGATTGGCGCGTGGAGAATCTGCGGATTGAGAAGGAGGCCATCACGGCGGTGTATGACTGGGAGAGCCTGAGGTTGCTACCGGAGCCTGTCCTGGTCGGCGCGGTCGCGCACGCCTTCACCGCATCGTGGGATGCAACGTCGCCATTCGAGATCCCGACCCTTGCTGAGAGTGCCGCGTTCATCGCCGACTACGAGCGAGCGCGTGGGGCCCCGTTCGACGCCCGCGAATTGGACGCAGCAGACGCCGCCCACGTCTATACGCTGGCATATGGAGCGCGCTGCCAGCATTCGGATGCGGTGCTGAAGATCTTCGGCGAGGCCTCGGAAGAGGACGGTTACATCAGTCACCTACGGGAACGCGCTCGTCGCGCCTAGGGGGTCTGGACGTCGATCACCAGTCGGGTGGGATTACTGAGCTCGAGCGTACGGATGCAGGAAGCCCGCGACAGGCCAGCGCCCCAGCTCAGGACCGCCTCGAAGTCGCCAAGTTGCTCGACTTCCTGAACGACGGGAAGGTTTGGCGTGAGATCGCGGCTCTCGTTGTAGCTGGTGGCGCCGCTCGCCCCATGGAACACGATGCGAAGACCGGCCGAACCGCGCATCGTCACCGGTAGACCGCTTGGGTCTTTGACGAACTTCGCCGATGCCTGACGTGACACGGTGTATGCCGGCAGGTGGGGGGCCGCCCCCGCCTGTGGTGCGAACTCGAAGACGATTCGGTCGTAGCCCGCTGATTGATGGGCGACCCGCACGTGGGTCAATTGCATCGCCGATCCACTGTCCGCGCCGCCGCTGTGATCAAGGCAGCTGAACGCACCGAGGTCGGTGGCCGCCGGCTCGGTTGGCAGAGGCGTTGGTGCGGCGGTGGGGGAGGGACCGGCCGTCGTCGCGACGTCGATCACCAGGCGGGAGGGGTTGCTCAGCTCCAGTACCCGGACGCATTGCGATGAAGAGAGGCCGATGCCGAAGCTCAGCACCCGCTCGAAGTTGCCGATCTGCATGATCTCCCGCACCGACTTGAGGGCGGGTTTCATCTCAGCCGGGACACTCGAAGCAAGGTCGGCGTCACGAATCACCAGCTTCAGGCCAGCGCTGCCGTCGAGCGTGACCTCTTGCCCGCTGGCGTCGCGGATGAAGGTGGCCGATTCCTGCCGAGTCAGGTCATAGGACGGAATCCCGTTGCTGACGTCGAAGACGAGGCGGTCGTAGCCTTCACTCTGATGCGCCGCCGCCCGAATTGCGGTGAGTTGCGAGTTCAGTCCTGTCGACCCGCCTGATTGGTCGGCGCACGTAAAGGGTTTGGGGGTGGGTGTCGGGGTTGGCGCCGTGAAGAGTGTGCGCATGTCGTTGAGGAGTACCTGCGGCGTGCGAACCGCCAACACCGCGAACGCCACCAACACCAAGGCACCGGCGAGCGCCAGCTGCGGGGCCATGCTGGACCGACGGCGCGGCGCGATCCCGTCTCGGATCCGCCCGCGGAGCCGGCGCGGAAAGTCGCGGGTCT
>VBGO01000443.1 GCA_005882525.1 Chloroflexota bacterium | reverse complement strand
CTCAGGCATTCGCGGTAGGTTTCGATCAGGATCGGGAACTCGGCGTGCTTGCTGGCCACCTGCAGCAGGTCATGGCTGCGCTGGCGTTGCTGCCAGAGAGGAGTGCGCTCACCCGGCCGACGCCGAGGTAGCAAAAGGGCCCGGGCGGCATTCTCGCGGAAGCGCGAGGCGAAGAGTGCCGAGCCGTGCAGCTGCGAGGTCACGAGTTCGCGCACTTCCTCCGGGTCCAGCAGCAGGTCGTCGATGTCGGGCGCCCGGTCGGCCTCCGGTAGGCGGAGCGCGAATCCGTCGTCCGTGTAGATCATCTGCACTTCGAGATCGAGCCGCTCTTGCATCCGCGCCCGCGCCGCCAATGCCCAGGGCGCATGCACGCGAGCACCGAACGGCGTCAGCACCGACAGTCGCCAATCACCGAGCTGATCGCGGAAGCGCTCGATCACGATGGTGCGGTCGGTCGGCACGGTTCCAGTGGCCTGAACCTGATCCGAGAGGTAGTCCAACAAGTTGCGGGCGGCGCGGTCATCGAAGCGTGAGCGCTCCCGCAAACGGCCGACGGCGGCTTCGGGGTCCATCGCGGTCAGCTCGCGCATCGCCTGGCCCATGGCGCGTCCAACCTCGACCGGTCGGCCGAGCGCGTCGCCGTGCCAGAACGCAATCCGTCCTGGTTCACCTGGCGCCGGCGTCACCATCACCTGGGAAGGCGTGATGTCAGCCACTCGCCAGGTGGTTGCTCCGAGCACAAAGGTCTCTCCAGGCCGCATCTCGTAGACCATTTCCTCGTCCAGCTCCCCGACGCGTTTCCCGTTGTCGAGGAGGTTTACCGAGAAGAGGCCGCGGTCGGGGATGGTTCCGCCGCTCACCACCGCCAGCCGCTGGGCGCCGGCGCGGCCGCGGATCTTGCCTTCCAGCCGATCCCAGACGATCCGCGGGCGCAGTTCGGCGAATTCATCGGAGGGATAGCGTCCGCTCAGCATGTCGAGCGTGGACTCGAATGCGCGCGGGCCGAGGTCGCTAAACGGGTACGCACGATGCACCAGCTCGGAGATCGCCGCGACCGACCATGTCTCCATAGCGGTCATCGCGACGATCTGCTGCGCCAGGACATCGAGCGGGTTGCGAGGGACCCGGGTCGTTTCGATCTCGCCGCGCAGCATTCGGTCGACGACGACCGCGGTCTCGAGCAGATCGCCCCGGTACTTGGGGAAGATGGTGCCCTTCGACGGTTCGCCGACCGAGTGGCCGGCGCGGCCGATCCGCTGGATGCCGCTGGCGACGCTGGTGGGCGACTCCACCTGGATGACGAGGTTCACGGCGCCCATATCGATGCCGAGCTCCAGGCTGGAGGTGGCGACAAGCCCCGGGAGCCGGCCTGCCTTCAGTGCATCCTCTATTAACAGGCGTTGTTCCTTGGCGATCGAGCCGTGATGCGCTCGCACCAGGTCCGCGCCGGCGAGTTCATTGATGGCGGCCGCCAGCCGCTCCGCCAGCCGCCGAGAGTTGACGAAGATGATGGTCGAGCGGTGTTGGCGGACCAGCTCCAGGATCCGGGGATGGATCGCCGGCCAGATGCTGCGGCGCGGCCCGTCCGGCTCGGGGCCGATCAGCGCGGACGGGCCGCTATACACCTCAGTCCCGCGCTCGAGATCGGCCATGTCCTCGACCGGGACCTCGACCGTGATCTCCATTGGCTTGATGCGGCCGGCGTCGACAATGGTCACCTCTCGGTTCGTGCCACCGAGGAACTTCGCCGTCTCGCTCAACGGGCGCTGCGTGGCCGACAGGCCGATCCGCTGCGGCTCGGCTTTGGTGACCGCCGAGAGCCGCTCGAGGCTGAGCGCCAGATGGGCCCCGCGCTTGGTTTCCGCCATCGAATGGATCTCATCGACGATCACCCACCGGATGGACGGCAGGATCTGCCGCGCCGCGCTGGTGAGGAGAAGGAAGAGCGACTCGGGCGTCGTGATCAGGATGTCGGGCGGGTGGCGCTCCATGTGGCGGCGATCACGCGCAGGCGTGTCGCCGGTTCGGATCGCCACCGTGATCGGCGACAGGGCGGAACCCATGCGCTCGGCCTGCAACCCGATGCCACGCAGAGGCGCCTGCAGGTTGCGCTCGATGTCGACGGTAAGCGCCTTGAGCGGTGAGACATACAACACCCGGCATCGTTC
>VBGO01000442.1 GCA_005882525.1 Chloroflexota bacterium | reverse complement strand
CCTTGCGGAGCTTGGCATCGAGGCGCGCCGGTCCGGGGTCGAAGACGACCCGGAAGCCGCGGGCTCGTAGGCTGGCGGCCAGGTGAAAGACGTACAGCTCGTCCCGAGCCTCGAGCGCCACCGCATAGACGTCCGGCACCGGCGGCGTTACCGGCTTGCGCCGCAGGATGATGGCAGTGCGGTCCATGCCCATCGCAAAGCCCACCCCGGGCGTCGGCCGATAGCCCAGCGCTGCGGCCAGCCCGTCGTAGCGACCGCCGCCCCCCACCGAGTTCTGCGCCCCGCCCAAACTTTCGTGCTGGTACTCGAAGACGGTCCGCGTGTAGTAGTCGAGACCGCGAACCAACTCGGGATTGAGCTCGTAAGGAATCTCCTCTGCGGCCAGTCCTTCCCTGACGACGCGGAACGCCTCGGCGCAGGGCGCACAGAGATGATCGACGATATGCGGCGCCTCGCGCTTCAACGGCTGGTCCTGCGGGTCTTTCGAATCAAACAGGCGCAGTGGGTTTTTCTCGAACCGGGCCCGGCTTTCCTCGCTGAGATTGGACAGGTGCGGTCGGTAATACTCCCGCAACAGCTCGCGATAGGCCGGCCGGCAGACTTCATCGCCGATGCTGTTCAGGTGCAGCGTGACCCCGGCCATCTCCAGGGCCGCAAACCAGTTCCATCCAAGCGCGATGGCCTCGACGTCGAGCAGCGGGCTGCCGTCACCGATCGCTTCGATCCCGAACTGATGCAGCTCACGAAAGCGTCCGGCCTGCGGCCGGTCGTAGCGGAAATATTGACCCATGTAGTAGAGCCGCACCGGTTGCGGTTCCTGGTCCAGACCGGCATCGAAGTACGCCCGCACGATCGGGGCGGTTCCCTCCGGCCGCAAAGTCAACGACCGGTTGCCACGATCGGTGAAGGTGTACATCTCCTTGGCGACGATGTCACTCCCCTCCCCCGCGCCCCGAACAAAGAGTTCGGTCGCCTCAAAGATCGGGGTCTCGATCCGCTGGTAACCAAAGCGCGACGCCTGGTCCTTCGCGGCAGCCTCCATCGCCTCCCAGTACGGCTGCTCCTGGGGCAAGAGATCCTGTGTGCCACGTGCCCGCTGCGCGATCGGAGCCATGGCCTCGAAGCTTAGCGAATGGCTTTGGGCGGCTCCGCGGCGCGGCGTTAACTCGCGAGTTGCGTGTCGCCGGCCGCGGCTTCGCTGCGGACCACGCGGTTGCGACCGGTCCGCTTGGCTACGTAGAGCGCCTGGTCCGCGGCCTGGACCAGCGCCTCCCGGCTGTCCCCATCGCGGGGGAACACCGCGATGCCGAGACTGAGCGAGAGGTTGGAAACGGCCTTGCCATCGAGCAAGACCGCCTGGCCGGCGACGGTACGGCGGACCCGCTCGGCGACCGCCAGGGCCGCCCGGCTGTCGGCGCCGCGCAGCACCAGGACGAACTCGTCGCCGCCGTAGCGGGCCACGAGGTCCTTGGGCCGCACGGCCGGTACCAGGATCTGCCGGGTGAGGTGACGGAGGACCGCGTCGCCGGCCGGGTGACCGACGGTGTCGTTGATTTGCTTGAAGTGGTCGACGTCGCACATGATCAGGGCCAGGGGCTCCTTCGTCTTGCGGGCTCGCTGCAGCTCACGCTCGAGATAGGTTTCCAGCTCGCGATGATTCGCAACGCCGGTCATGGCATCGGTGGTGGCCAGTTGCTTGGTTTGCTCGTAGGCGGCGGCGTTCTCGATCGCGATCACCGCCTGGTTCGCGAGCGTTTGTAGCACCCGGATCTCGCTGCGCTCGAGCGTCCGTGGCGCGCTCATGTGGATCACGAGCACCCCAACGATCTCGCCGGCCAGGCACATCGGGACGGCGATGGCCCGCTGCAACCCGACCCGCCGCGCCGCCGCTAACGGGTCGCCCCGCCGATCGACCAGGTCGAGCTCGAGCACCTGCTCCGGACGCTCCACCCGTTCCGCCGCCAGCGCGCCGCTCAGCCGGACCGCGGCCAGCTCCCGCCGGGTCGTGCAGCCGACCATGACGTCGGAGAACTGCGCTCGCCAGGCCGGCTTGCGCAGGTGCAACGAGGCGTAAGGAACGTCCAGGATCTCGGCGGTCGCGTGGGCGACGGCTCGCAGGAGGTTGTCGGTTCCCACCGTCACGGCGGTGAGGGCCTGGGAGATCTTCTCCAGGGCGATGATCGCCTGGTCGAGTCGGTGCGCCTGGAGCTCCGTCTTGCGGCGAAGATCCGCGTTCTCGATCATCAGCGCCATTTCCGTTCCGATCGTCTGCAGCAGGTCGACATCCTGTTGCGGCAGGCTGTAGCCGGCCGCCATCCCCGCCACCAGGAACCCGGCGTTACGTTCGGCGCGAACCAGTGGGACGACCAGGGCCTGGTGGACCCCGGCGACCTCGGCGAAGAGCCGCAGGCAGCGCCGGGGATCGGTGGACAGTTTGGTGGCGGTTTCGACGCCGATCGTGGACGCGTT
>VBGO01000441.1 GCA_005882525.1 Chloroflexota bacterium | reverse complement strand
GCGCGCTGCTCGCGGCGGATCCGGAGTGGCACGACGGCGAGATCATCCAATCCGAAATGGCGTAGCGATACGCCTGGTTGAGCGATGCCAGCGTGCTGCAGCCCCGACGGCTACGCGCAGCTCTTCGACGAGAAGAACGCGAGGAGTGACGCGCGGAAATATCTGAAGAAGGGGCTAGATCCGACCGGTCGGCGGATGGTCGATGAGATCCTGAATCGAGGTGTCGCCGGCGCGAGCGTTTTGGAAGTCGGCGGCGGGATCGGCGCGCTTGAGATCGAGTTGCTCCGTGCGGGTGCGGCACGGGCGACCAACGTCGAGCTCGTGGGTACCTACGAGCAGGCAGCCCGTGATCTGCTGGAAACCCTCGGCCTTGCCGCTCGTGTCGACCGGACGCTTCTTGATTTTGCCCGCGACGGTGGTCAGGTAGCGCGTGCGGATATCGTGCTGCTGCATCGCGTGATCTGCTGCTACCCAGACATGGAGTCCTTGGTCCGCATCTCGGCCGACCATGCCATACGGATCCTGGCACTGAGCTTTCCCGCCGACCGCTGGTGGTGGCGGGTCGGGCAATTGCTCAGCCGCGTTTGGTTCCGACTCCGCGGCTGCGCCTTCCGCCTCTACCTTCACGATCCGCGCCGGATCCTCTCGATCGCCGAGTCCGCGGGTTTGCGTCCGGTCTTAAAGCAGCGCGGGTGGGTCTGGCAGATCGCAGTGTTGCAGCGTTCACTCTCGTAGTCGATTCCGACGCCGGGATCCGGCTGGGGCTCCGTGCGAACTGGATGCAGTTAGCGTTGCTTGTTGTCGTCAATGCGTTCGTCGGGGCGATGGTCGGGCTCGAACGGGCGATCTTGCCGGTCCTCGGTGAGCAAGAGACCTCGTCGGCTCCACGGGGCTCGCGCTGGAGCTCGCCCCGGGCGCGCTCATCGGCGTCCTCAACGACGTGTTTTCGCGCATCGATGAGCTCGCCGAGCGGCACGGCGTCGAGAAGATACGCAATACCGGCGATAACTGGATGGGGGTGAGTGGTGTCCCCTGCGCACGCCTCGATCACGCCCAGACAGCGATGCGCATGGCCTTGGACGTACGGGACTTCGTCGAGTGCTACCGCACGCCCGACGGGCGCAGCCTCGCGGTGCGCATCGGCCTCAATTCCGGGCCGCTCGTCGCGGGTGTGATCGGCAAACACAAGTTCGGGTATGACATCTGGAGCGACACCGTGAACACCGCGAGTCGCATGGAGTCGCAGGGCGTTGCCGGCCGGGTCCACGTAAGTGAGGCGACCTATGCCCTCATGAAGGACGAGTTTGTATTCGAAGACCGGGGTGCCATAAACGTTCGCGGGCGCGGCCCGCTGAACACCTACTTCGTACTGGCGGCGCGCTGAGTCGGAGCACGCTGGCCGGGGTTGCGGATCTTTGAATTGACGCAAGTCCGACGTGATTGACGCAATTTCGGACATCACGGCTTGGACGGCGCAGGAGCTGGTATGCCGCTGACTCTCGATCAGCCGCTATGCCGCGGTGGCTAAGAGCACCGCAGCGAATCCGCCAAGCGCGATACCGGCGAGCTGTCGTCTGGTGACAGTCTCGTGGAGCGTGAGGATGCCGAGGAGTCCGCCGAGCGCCGGACTCGTCGCGACAAGCGGCACGATCACGCTCGCGGGGCCGACGGACAGCGCGGAGAGGTAGCCGATCGTGGCCACCGCGGCGGCGACGAGAATGACCGCAGTCGCCAGCCCGCGGCCCTGAAGTAGCTCACGCCCTCCGAGAGGCTCTCCACGCGCGATGATCAGACCAACGATCAACTGAACAGCCGCGCTCGTCACAAGGAGGTCCGTCGGTCCGCTTGCCGTGACCAGGACTTTGGCGATGAATGCGCCGAGACCCTGTAGGACGAGCGACGCGAGCGCGAGGGGTAGCCAGCCGGCGAGAGCCTGCGGAGCCCTCGGCCGAAACGAGAGGAGCACGCTCCCCGCGAGGGCAGCGCCGATGCCGAAGCCCTGCTCGAATGAGATCCGCTCACCCAGGATCGCCACTGCGAGAATGACGGTCAGTGCCGGGCTCATCGCCGTGAGCGGCGCGACCAGGCCGACCGGCCCGCGGCGGGTCGCCTCGGTCGTGACCCAGAAGGTCATCGCCATGAGCAGCGACAAGCCAACCGCGCCTCGAACGCCGCCGGGGTCGGGCGGCACAGCGATCGCAAAGACGGCGTAGACGCCAAGCGAGAGGACCGCGTTGAGACGGTAGAAGCGCGCGGTCGACCAGCGGAGCGGATGAGCGCGACCTTGGTGACCACGCGCTGGATCGACCAGACGACAAGCGCGAAGAGGGCGAGTGGCAGCCACGACGCGGGCATCGATCGTGATTCTCGGGGCTCGCAACGGGGTGCGGCGAACGACCGACCGTAGTCATGCGCCGATCTCGGTGCTTACCATTAGGTCATGGATCGGCGCCAGTTCCTTCTGTTGGCGGGCGGCGCGTTCCTGTCAGCGTGCACTAGTGCGACCCAGACCGGGCGACCAGAGGATGCCCTCGTGCAGGTATACGCAAACCCGGCCAAGAACGATTGGCCGGACCAGTTCCGTCAGC
>VBGO01000426.1 GCA_005882525.1 Chloroflexota bacterium | reverse complement strand
CGATCACCAACGTCGTCGGGAGCTCGATGGCGTTGGAAAGCGATGGCGTGATTTACTTGCACGCCGGGCCCGAGATCGGCGTGGCTTCGACCAAGACGTTCATCGCCCACCTCACCTGCCTGTATTTGCTCGGCATCCGGCTGGCCGCGGTCCGCCACCGGCTGGCGCCCGAACGGCTGCGCGAGCTGACCGCTGAGCTCAAAGCCCTGCCCACCGCGGTGCAGAAGGTGCTGGACCGCGCCGAGGCGCTGCAGGCCCTCGCCCGCAAGTACTCGGGCCATCGCAACTTCATGTACATCGGGCGCGGGATCAATTACCCGATCGCCCTCGAAGGCGCCCTCAAGCTGAAGGAGATCTCGTACCTGCACGCCGAGGGCTACGCCGCCGGGGAGTTGAAGCACGGACCGATCGCGTTGCTGGACAAGAATTTCCCGGTCTTCGCGATCGCCACCCGGGCGGCCACGCTCGAGAAGATGGTCAGCAACATCCAGGAGGTCATCGCCCGGGACGCCCCGGTGCTGGCGCTGATCAGTGACGGCGATGACACGCTCGGAGAGGTCCAGCTCGACCGCATCGAGGTCCCGTCGGTGTCCGAGTTCCTTTCGCCGATCCCCAATGTCGTGGCGTTGCAGCTCTTTGCCTATTTCGTCGCGACCGAGCGCGGCTGCAGCGTCGACCAGCCCCGCAACCTGGCCAAGAGCGTCACCGTAGAGTAGGGAACGTGACGCCTCGGGTCGGCGTGGATGTGGCGGCCATTCCCCGCATCGCCGAGGCCCAAAAGCGGTTCGGCGATCGATTCCTGCACAAGTTCCTCAGCGACCGCGAAATCGCGTACTGCGGCAACAGTCCGGAGCGTTGGGCGGGGCGCTGGGCCGCCAAGGAGGCGATCGGGAAGGCGATGCCCAGCGGGGTTCCGCGTCCCCGAATGCGCGACGTCGAGATTCTGCCAAGCGACGATGGGCGGCCGCACGTCCGGGTGGCTCCCGCCACCACCCTGACGGGAAGCACCGTCGATGTCAGTATCGCCCACGACGGCCACTTCGCCATCGCCGTCGCGGTCATCCCGGACGCCGTGACGATCCTTCCGCGGAACGGTCAGGCTGGCGGCTCCAGTCTCCCCGATGGATTCCAGCTTCCCGCCCGTCCGCGTGATGGACACAAGGGCACCTTCGGGACGGTGGTCGTGCTGGCGGGATCGCAGGGCTTTACCGGCGCGGCCTACCTGGCGAGCATGGGGGCGGCGCGGTCCGGCTCGGGCATCGTTCGCCTGCTGGTGGCCCAGTCGATCTACCCGATCCTGGCGCAGAAATGCACCGAGGTCATCGTCGGGCCGGTGCCGGAGATCGCGCCCGGGGTGATGGGCCACGCCTCCCTCAGCGGGATCCTGCGGGGATTCGCCGGCGCCGACGCCGGCGTGATCGGCCCGGGGATCGGACGCGACGCGTCGACCCGGCGGCTGATCGAGGATCTCATCCCACGGGTGGCGGCGCCGCTGGTACTCGATGCGGACGCGCTGAACCTGATCTCGGAGCACCCCGCCCTGCTGCCCAGGCTCCCGGCGCAGATCGTCCTCACCCCACACCCGGCCGAGTTCGCCCGACTCTGCGGGCTGGAGACGACGGCCGTCCAGCAGGACCGGCGCGGCATGGCCTCGCGCTTCGCCAAGGCCTGGAACAAGGTGGTGGTCCTGAAAGGCGCCGGGACGGTGATCGCCGCTCCTGACGGCCGCGTGACCCTGAACCCGATCGCGACGCCAGCCCTAGCCTCCGCCGGCACCGGCGATGTCCTCGCGGGGATGATCGCCGGGCTGCTGGGGCAGAAGGTCCCCCCGTTCGAAGCGGCCGTGACCGGCGTGCACGTGCACGGCCTCGCGGGGATGGACCTCGAGGCGTCGGTGGGACGTTCCGGGGTGCTCGCGTCCGACCTGCTGCCGCAGATCCCGCGGGTCATGGAGCGGTTGCGCTGACACAACAGGGCGCGACGAAATGGGCCGACGTCGATCCGTCGGCCATCGCTCACAACACTAGCCTCGTCAAGCAGCTCGTCGGGGAGAAGACAGCGGTGATGGCCGTGGTCAAGGCGAACGGCTACGGGCATGGCGCCGTCCCCGCCGCCCGGGCAGCGCTCGAGGGCGGCGCGACCTGGCTGGGGGTCTCCTCCGTGGCGGAGGGAATCGAACTACGCAGGGCCAGCATCCAGGCCCCCATCCTCAACCTCGGTTACACACCGCCGGCCGCGTTGTCCGCTGCGGTCGCCGCAAGGCTCGCGCTGACCGTCTACGACCGGGAGGGCCTCGCGCTGCTGAAGACGGCGTCGACCGAGATCGGCGTGCATGTCAAGGTCGATACCGGGATGCACCGGCTCGGGGCCCCCCCCGATGACGCGGTCAAGCTTGCCGTCGACGTGGCTGGCGATCCCAACCTCCGGCTAGAAGGGTTCTGGACTCATTTCGCCGATGCCAAGGACCCGGCTTTCACCAGGGGCCAACTGCACGCGTACCTCGATGCCCGGAGTGCGCTGATGCGCGCCGGCATCACCAATTTCCTGAGCCATGCCGCCGGCTCGTCCGGACTGATCCAGGTTCCCGAGGCGTGGCTCGACCTGGTTCGTCCGGGCCTCATCATCTACGGCGTGCGGCCGGTGCGTAGCTGGACCGACCTGCCGGGGTTACGGCCGGCGCTGCGCTGGCAGACGGTGGTGACCCATCTGGTGACGGTGCCGACGGGCGAGAGCGTTGGCTACGGGCGCCGGTTCATCGCCCAGCAGCCGGCGAGGGTGGCGACCATCGCCGTCGGCTATGCCGACGGGCTATATCGCAGCGCGTCGGAGCGTGGCCGCGCCATCGTCCGAGGCGTCGCCGTCCCGATCGCGGGGACGATCAGCATGGACCAGGCCGCGCTCGATGTCACCACCGTCGCCGGCGTGATGGTCGGGGACGTCGTGACATTGATCGGCCAGGACGGCGACGCCACGCTCACGGCCGACGACCTCGCCGAAGCCTCCGGGACGATCTCCTACGAGGTGCTCTGCGCGATCGGCGGCCGGGTCCTGCGCCGCTACCTATAATTAATGTCATCCCTAGGGGAGCGGAGTGCTGAGAAAGTCGGGTCCGCCGGCTGACCCTAGAAACCTGATCAGGGTGATACCTGCGGAGGGAAAGGGATCTCGAGCATTCCGCTACCTGCCGGAGTGCAGATGAGCCTGGCTGAGCAACGACGCGAGAAGCTGTCACGAATGCGCCTCTACCTGATCACGGGTGACCAGGGTGGCGAGGTGGAGACTGCACGCATCGTGGAGGCCGCCCTCGAAGGCGGGGCGAGCGTCATCCAGCTCCGCAAGAAGACGATGGCCAAGGGTGAGCAATATTCCATCGCCCGGGCGCTCCGGCGCCTCACCCAGCTTCACGGCGCGCTTTTCATCGTCAACGACCACGCGGACATCGCGATCGCGGCGGATGCCGACGGTGTCCATCTGGGCCAGGATGACCTGCCGCCGTCGGCCGTTCGTGAGCTACCTGGCTTTGACGGCCGGCTGATCGGACGGTCGACTCACAGCCTCGAGCAGGCGAAGGGGGCG
>VBGO01000425.1 GCA_005882525.1 Chloroflexota bacterium | reverse complement strand
CAATCGGGAGATCCGGCGGCGCGACGACTTCGAAACGACCCGAGTGCGCGCGGGTGATGAGTTGGAGCTGGTGTACTTCGTGGGCGGTGGCGCACCCGACGATGCCTTCGTCGTGGGTGGCCGTCCCTTGCGCTCACGCCTGATCCATGGCACCGGCAAGTTCGCGTCGAACGACGTCCTCGCGCGCTGCCTGGATGCCGCGCAGCCCGACATGATCACGGTCGCCATTCGCCGCCTGAACCTCGAAGGCGGCCGGTCCGAGCTCGAGGGGATCGACCTCCGTCGCTACACCCTCCTCCCGAACACCGCGGGCGCGACCACGGCGGAGGGGGCGCTCCGCCTTGCGCGTCTGGCTCGCGCCGCCGGTTACTCCG
>VBGO01000424.1 GCA_005882525.1 Chloroflexota bacterium | reverse complement strand
CGGCCCTCGGATGGATCGCGATGTTCGTGCCGTCAGGGAGAACGGCCGGCACGTAGTTGCTGATTTCCTCACGGCGTGCTCCCTCAAGCACATGGACATCGCAGATCTTGCCGCCGCCGCAGCAGCGATGGACGTCGTATCTGATGACATGTGGGCCCTGAGATTTGTGCGTGTTGAGCCACGCGGTTGCTGCAGCGTCGACCTCGATCACGAATCCAGCGTTGGCCGGCATTGGCCTCACTATGCGGTTGGCTCCGCCGACTCCACTTTGACGCCGTGCCAGAACGCAACTCGGTCCTTGATCCGGGCTGCGGCTGGACTCGGATCGGGGTAGTACCAAGCAGCGTCCTTGTTCACCCTGTCGCCCACGACGACGTCGTAGTAGCTCGCCTCTCCTTTCCAGTAGCACGTCGTATGTGACGTGCTTGCTCGCAGATTCTCCATTCGCACACCGGCGAGTGGGAAGTAGTGATTGCCATCGACGACGACGGTGTCCGTGCTTTCGGCCACCACGGCGCCATGCCGGACGGATGAGCGGTGACTCGACCCAGGGGTTCCATGACTTCACGCTAGATCGTCTGACGAAGGTCGGCAGTGATCCGGATCACTGCTAGGCGGCGGCGCCGTCGGCGGCGGCCGCCGCGACCATGCGCGCGACACGTTTGGCGAAAGCGTCGTCGAGCGGGAGGTGCCCGTTCAGGTACCGGTGGTAGAGCGGGCCATAGAACAGGTCCATGATCACCTCCGGATCGCTGCCGGTCGGGATCTCCCCCCGCTCGATGGCACGCTCCACGATCGGACGCCGCTCGCGGCGGATTCGGCTCACGAACCTCTCCCGCCACGCCGCGGCCAGGTCCGGATCGCTCTGCACCTCGGCGATCAGACCCGCGACCGTTCGTCCCCCCCGCCGGCCGCGCGCTCCACCGATCCAGGTCCTGGCGACTTGCAGCAGGTCCCCTTCGAAGCTGCCCGTGTCCGGGGTCGGCTGGGTGGACAGGATCGTGTCGACCACGGCGTCGAACGCAAGCGCTCCCTTGCTGGGCCAACGGCGGTAGATGGAAGCCTTGCCCACCCCTGCGCGCTCGGCCACACCTTCGATGGTCATGTCCGCCAAGCCGGACGAGGCGACCAGCTCGCTCGCGGCTTGGAGGATTGCTTTCTCGGTTCGCCCGCTGCGAGGCCGGCCCCGTTTCGGCGGGGTCGGAATAGGTCTCGTCGACATCGTGTTGGAACTCTACAGAAATACGAGACGCTGCGTCCGAAATTCAATTGAGCGGAGAAGACTCGATGAATGAAACCAATACCGCCCCACCGTCACGGCCGCGGATCGCGCTGCTCGGCGCCGGCACCATGGGGGCCGGCATCGCGGAGCGCTTGCTGGACCAGGGCTTCACCGTCGATGTGTGGAATCGCACGCCCGGCCCGGCGGCGCATCTCGCCGAGCGCGGCGCCACCGCCTACACGAAAGCCGCTCGCGCCGTCGCCGGCGCGGATGTCGTGCTGACGATGCTCCCCACCGCCGAAGCGGTCAGTGAAGTGATGGTGGGCCAGGGCACGCTGCACGAACTTCGGTCGGGCGCCGTATGGGCGCAGATGGGCACCATCGGACTCGAGGCCACCGAGAGCCTCGCGTCTCAGGTCGCCCGCGAGCGGCCCGACGTCGCCTTCGTGGATGCACCGGTCTCCGGGAGCCGCGGACCGGCCCGCAATGGCGGCCTGCTCATCCTCGCCTCGGGTCCGGAGCATGCTGAACCGGTCCTCGAGCCTGTGTTTCGGGCCCTCGGACAGCGCTCCCTCTGGCTGGGTGCAGCCGGTGCGGGCACCCGGATGAAATTGGTGCTCAACACCTGGCTCGCTTTCGAGGTCGAAGCTGTCGCCGAGGTGAGCGCGCTCGCAACGCGGTTGGGCGTCTCGTACCGATCGCTGATCGAAGCTGTGACCGGCGGCACGCTCGCTTCGGGAGTGGCGATGACCAAGCTCGCCAAGATGGAGCAGGGCGACGATTCACCTGACTTCTCGCTCGAGTGGGCCCTCAAAGACCTCGACCTGGCGGAAGAGGCCGTGGGCGAGGAAGTCATCCCGGTAGCAAGAACGATTGCAGGACGCTGGCGCCGGCTCGTGGCACAGGGCTACGGCCGCCTCGACATCAGCGCGGCCCGGCTGGGGCTTGACGCGACCCGCATTGGTTCGGGGAACGGAGCGGCGGAGTGACCTCGCATTTGATGCTCGGCCTCAGAACCGTCTTCCTCAGCCGGTCTCTTCATCGTCGGACTGTTTGACATGAGTGCGCCGGGCTGGCTCGTCGCGGGTGTCGCGGTCGGCGTCCTCGTTGTTGGAGCTGGTTCAGCTCGACTTTGACCCGATCTCCTCAGCGCCAGGCGCGTGACGTTCCATCCACTTCATGGAGCGCCGATAGGCGAACTCCAGGTTTTCGGCCTCGACTGCCTTTCCTGGCTCCTTCCTCATAGCCACGAACGCGGCCTCGACCTTCTTCCAGGGCGGCGCATCGAGAAACGTATCGAAGGCAAGCTCCTCGTTTAGCAAGCCGTGCTTCATCAGAGAACCAATCGTTTCCCAGAAAACCATCATGCTGCCGAAGAGTTCGAACTCCTCACTGCCTCGCGGGTACCTTTCCAATAGCTCTTCGAGGGTCAGACCGTCGGGGATGGTGCGCCAGAAGCTCCGCGCCTTTCTCATCGGGTCCGAAAGGTAGATCTCCATGATCCTCAGCAGGATTTGCAGATCCTCGCGGTCGGGCGTCCGCACGACTGAAGAGTCTAGGCCGGCGATCATCATCGGGATTGCGCTGTGGGACCTCGCCCAACCGCGATAGCGCGCGCTTGGCGGAAAAGGTGCGGAATTCTCGATGAATAACGCGCGTTTTGCGCAAACCTCGCGGAATACCCGAGCAGGTAGGCTGGGGTCGTGGCTGGGGAGGAAGGATTCGAACCTTCAACCTTCTGATCCAGAGCAACACGCGATATCGACGACAGCCTCTCGAGCTGGGCCACCGCGTCTGCTAAGTGGATTACGCGGCGGTGACGCGTCGGAGCCCAGGACGCAAATTTGGCGCAAAACGTGCGTGAATCGCCTCTACCTAAGCAATCCGTTGCCAAGACCGACAACTACAGCCAGTGCTCGATCGACCTCGCGAAGCTCGCCAAACGCGAGCAGCCCATGCGAGTCGCCGAGCCTGCTCGGATCGACGGCACCGAGCTGCTCGACCAGGACCCGCGTCCGCTGACCCTCGATTTCAACCTCAGGCCTGAACGAAGCCGGCCGCGCCCGCGTTGAGGTCGGCGCGATGATCACAGTGGACAAGCTGAGCAGTTCGTCGGCTTGAAGGACTACACCGTAACGCTGCCCGGACTGCTCGTGACCTCTTGTTCCTCGGGGCGCTCGCAGTCGAAAGATTTCACCCCGCTGCACGTAGGGATTCCATCAAACGCGTTACGCGAGCCTTCTCCGCACGATCATCGCGGTCGACGCTCAGCCGTTTGGCCTCAGCCACAAGATCACCGCGCCGACCTCGTCTTGCCAGCTCGACGATGGCTTCTCGCACTGCCTCGGATTGGCTTCGACCCGAACCCGTCAGCGCGCGGAGCGCTTCCTGAGCCTCTTCGTCAAGCC
>VBGO01000435.1 GCA_005882525.1 Chloroflexota bacterium | reverse complement strand
CGTGCTCAGCGGACATGTTCTCGACGCTCCACAGCGCCAGCAGCCCGCCGCCGGTGCGCAAAAAGCTGACGTCGCCCGGGACGGACCCGGATGACAGCGGCCAGCCGAGCCTGATAGAACCGCGTTGCCTGGTCGAGGTCCTTCACGCCGAGCGTGACGAAGCTGAGCCGCGCCGGAATTGTCATACCATCACCTCACACTGTCCTCCGCCGAAGATAGAGTCGGAATGATTCGCCAACTCCAGTGTCTGCCAGCGTCACACTACTGTGGGCCCGTCCCTTCTCCTGTTTGGCCGTTGGCGCCCCCTTGTAGTTGGGCTGGCAACTGTGACTTTGGTGATTGGCGCCGCCTTAACGCTTGTGTCAGCCAGCCAGAGCGCAACCATTAGCGGGCACGTCTACTACTGTGATGGCGGGCGAGGTTCTGCGGCGGCGCGGGCTTGCGCCCCGGGAGAACCGGTGGTTCACGCCATGGAGCGGTTCGAGCTTGCCGACGGGTCACGCTCATTTCCGGTTTCAAGCGACTCAACAGGAGGCTACTCGGTGTCGGTTGTTCCAGGGACTTACATCGTCAAATGGGAGGTCATGGGATCCGCGAAATACCATGACGCCGGTCGCACTTATATCGGGGACTGGGGCCTGAAGCCGTTTACGGTACGAGCTGGCCAGCATGTCGTTTTGGATTTGACCACGCGTGCGTGGAGCCAATAGTCGTTGCCGTGGCCGGGGCCAGTCCGCGCACGCCTGATGCGACGCTACCTCAATCCATGCGGGAATAGTCCGCTTCTATGAAGGTGAACCACTGCTGTCCGTCCGGCGACACCTCCATGCGATAGGTATGTCGCCGTAGCCCGCTGAAATCGAAGGTGGCCCGGCTCCGACCAGTCGGGCTCTGGCCGACCAGTTGAAGGATGTTGCCATTGAACGACCCGCGCATCTCACTAAGTGGCCCGCCGACCGAATCGAGCCAGTGCAGCAGGTACGCATCCTTGTCGCTATCCCAGCGAAAAATGCCGTGGCCGCGGAAGTTGGTCTGATCGTCGCGCTGCTGCTCGTAATCCTGGATGACGGCGAAGCCGTCGAGCGCCAGCCGGTTGCTGACGATTCCAATGGCCTTCCCGCCTTTCGGGTCGAAGGGCGACGAATGGATGGTCTCTGTCCCGCGCCAGGTGCCTATCAGCGTCTTCAACTTCTCGTGTGCCTGCGTGAGCTTCGGTACCTGGATCATGGCGCTCCTCTTACTGCTCTCCTTCCCAGAGCCGAGCGGTTTCGGCGAGTCTAGCAAAATAATCCCAATGGTCCAGACGACCCGGCGCCGCTCCGAATGGCTCGCCTGGGCGAGCGTGATCATCACCCTCGCCCTGTTCATCGCCGGTAATGCCTTCCAGGGCGCGACACCCGTCTCGCGGATCCCCTCCGAGATCCTGCAGGTGACAAACGGCTGGTGGATTCGCCTGAGCCCGCTCTTCGCGCTAGCCTTCGCCATCGTTGGGGCATTAATCGTGGCCCGACGTCCCGGGAATCGCATAGGCTGGGTCGCCTGCGGCATTGGCGTGCTGACAGCCCTTTACCAGTTTGGCCTTGGCTACACGATCTTCGGGACGTCCATGAACCCGGGGCTGCCGGGCCTTGGTTTCCTGGTCTGGTTGGAGGCCTGGGAATGGGCCTTACCGGTCATGCTGATGCTCTTCTTCCTCCCCCTCCTCTTCCCGGATGGCAAACCAATCTCACCACGCTGGTGGTGGCTCACACCCCTCGTGCTGCTGGGCTTCGGGCTGGGGATGTTCGGCATCCACCCAGGACAGCTCCTTGGCGTGATCGGCTCCGTCCTCGCCATCGCCAGCCTGATCATCCGTTACCGCCGGGCGGGGCCGGACGTGCGGCAGCAGATCCGCTGGTTCGCGGTTGCCGGCCTCGTCGTCTGCGTTGTCGCCGTCGCCGGGGTAATCGTGGGATGGGTCGTCTACCACAACAACACCGTCGTGTTCAATCCCGTCTTCGACGTGCTGACGCCCCTGGCGTTCACCGCTCTGGCCATCTCGATCGGCATCGCCGTGCTCAAATACCACCTCTACGACATCGACGTCTTCATCCGTCAGGCGATCGTCTACGGCACGCTCGTCGTTTTCATCAGCCTCTTCTATTTCGTGGCGGTGGTCGGCGTCGGCAGCCGGCTGTGGCAACTTCGCCCCGGCGACCCTGCCGGGGCTGTCGCCATCGGGGCCGTCATTGCGCTGCTCTTCCAGCCGGTGCGCCGGCGCCTCCAGCGGCTGGCGAATCGGGTCGTGTATGGGAAGCGCGCCACGCCGTACGAGGTCTTGTCCGAATTCAGCAAGCGGATGTCCGAGATGTATGCCAGCGATGAGCTGCCGCTACGCATGGCGCAGGTGCTGGCGGAGGGCACGGCGGCCGACCGGGCAACCGTCTGGCTCCGCGTTGGGAGCGAGCTGCGCCAGGCGGCGGCATGGCCCGCGGACGACGCAGCGGCGCGAAGCCTTCCGCTTCAGAATGGTCAGCTGCCGTCGATTGCCGGGGTCGCCGAAGCCGTGCCCGTCAGCTACCAGGATGAGCTGCTGGGCGCGCTCGCCGTCGCCAAGCGCGA
>VBGO01000429.1 GCA_005882525.1 Chloroflexota bacterium | reverse complement strand
CGGATGACCGCGTGACGGACGTCGACGTATGCGCGGTCTACGCCGAGGCCCTCAGGTGGTATTGGCGACCCCGAGCGGATTCGAACCGCCGATCTCCTCCGTGACAGGGAGGCATGTTAGACCGCTACACCACGGGTCCGCGGAAGCCCAAGTATATATAAGGTTGCGCCGGGCTAAGCGCGGAGCAGCGGTTCCTCTTTCCCGATCACAAAGCGCTCGATCACCTGGGCGACGCCCGCTTCGCCGAGCCTTCCGGTGACGTGTTTGGCGACCGCTTTCAGGGTCTCCGGGGCATTGCCCATCGCCACCCCGAAGCCGGCCCAGCGCACCATGTCCTCATCGTTCAGGTTGTCGCCGATGGCGCAGACTTCGGCCTGCGCAACGCCGAGCCGGTCTGCAACGATGGCCAGCGCTCGGGCTTTGGACACTTGCGGATTGACCACCTCGACGAACCAATCGAGTGAGCGGGTGACCCTCGCTACATCGCCCATCCAGGCGGTCAGTTCGGCCATGCGGGCGGGCACGTCGATCGGGTCGACGTCGACCAGCACCATCTTGGTCGCCTCCTGGCGGATCCATTTCGAGAGCGGACCCACCACCTCGTATGGAACCATCGCCACCCGAGCGTAAAGGTCAGCTTCCGGCCGCGCTCGCGCCGTGTACACGCGCTCGTCGACGTAGGCGTTGACGTGCCAATCCTTCGGCTCGGCGAAGGCGAGCACCCGTTGCTGCATCGGCACCGTCAGCTCGCAGCGATGCCAGACCTCGCCGCTGGCAATCTCGCGGACGACGGCACCCTGGTAATTGATGATCGGCCCCTTCAAGCCGAGCGGCTCGGCGTAGCGGAGGGAGGACTTGAACATGCGCCCCGTGGCCAGCACGACCGTTACCCCGGCGCCAGACGCCGCTTTGACGGCGGCCACGTCCCGCGGGTCCATCTCGAGGCGGTCATTGACCAGCGTGCCATCGAGATCGATGGCCAGCAGCCGGATCGGCACCTAACGGCGGACGGCGAGCGCTTCCGGGTTGACCAGGTTGGGCGGCGATTGCCCGTCCACCGCCACAATCAGATTCTTGGCGGCGGTCTCCGCCATGGCGGCGCGGGCGGTCACGGTCGCGCTCCCGAGGTGTGGAAGCAAGACGGCGTTCCAGCAATCGGTCAAACCGGGCTCCGTCTTCGGCTCATGTTCGTACACATCGAGACCCGCTCCCTTGATCCAGCCTTCCTTAAGCGCGCGGACCAGGGCCTTTTCATCCACGATTGGTCCGCGGGCGGCGTTGATGAGGTAATGGTCAGGGCCCATTAGCTTCAACTCCCGCTCACTGATCATGTGGCGGGTTTGGTCATTCAGGTCGGCGTGAATGGTCACGAAATCGGCTTTGCGCAGCAGCTCATCGAGCGGCACGTACTGAGCACGCAGTTCCGACTCCACCTCCGGAGTCGCCCGGCGCGCGTCCGAATAAAGCACCGACATGTTGAAGCCGAGGCCGCGCCGCGCCACCGCCTGCCCGATGCGACCGAAGCCGATGACGCCCAGCACCTGGCCATAGACGTCGCTGCCCAGCAGCAGATCCGCCTTCCAGCCCTTGAACTTCCCCTCTCGCAGGAAGCGGTCGGACTCCACCACCCGCCGCGCTACCGCCAATAGCAGCGCGAACGCCAAATCGGCAGTCGCCTCGGTCAGCACGCCGGGCGTGTTCGTCACCAGCACCCCGCGGCGGGTGGCGGCGGCCACGTCGACGTTGTTGTAGCCGACGGCGTAGTTGGCGACCACCCGGAGGTGCGGCGCGGCCGCCATGACTTCCTCGGTGATCGGGACATTGACCATCCCGATGATTCCCACCGGGTCGGCCTCGGCAATGTGGCGCTTCAGCACCTCGGGCGGCAAGCCTTCCGCCTCCATCATCGTCACGTCGAACCGCTCCTTGAGCATGTCGATCCCGGGTGGCGGCAGCGGCAGGGTGACGAAGACCCGGCTCATGCCGGCCGCCGGACGCGCAGGTCGAGCAGCATGACTTCCATGGCGAGGCGAGGATTCACATTCTGATCGATCAGCAGCTGGGTGCGCTGGGCGGCGGCGAGCGATGCCCGCACGTGGTCCAGGGGAACCCGGGCCGACCATGCCTCGAGCGCAGCCATCCGCTCGGCCGGCATCGAGCCCAGCACCCCGGCCTGGACGAGCATCGCGTCGCGGAGGAACGCCGTGAAGCCGCGAAGCGCATCGGCTGCCACCAGCCGCATCTCGGCCTGCGGACCCTGTCC
>VBGO01000439.1 GCA_005882525.1 Chloroflexota bacterium | reverse complement strand
TCGGACGAGTCGTATTGCATCCGGATGACGGCGTTGGCCCCCATCGCGGTGGCGTTCTGGATCATGCGGTCGACCGCGTGGCGTCGGGCGTTCTCGAGTAACTGCGTGTATTCGATGATCTCGCCACCGCCCAGCGAGCGCAGCGTGGCCATAATATTGCCGCCGAGGCCGCGGCTGCGTACCACCAGGCCGAATACCTGGCCCTTCATCTCCACGATCCGATGCCCGGTGACCTCTTCGGTTGTGACGACGATCATGTTCCCCCTCCTGTAATGGTGGTTAGAGCCATCCCAATTCTTCCGCGACCCGAGCGGCTTCCGTTCGGTTGCTGACTTCGAGCTTTTGAATCGCCGACGATAGATAGTTGCGCACGGTTCCTTCGGAGAGGAACAGTGCCCTGGCGATTTCGGCAATCCCGGCACCGTTGCGGCCGGCGACCAGCACCTCCCGCTCGCGTTCGGAGAGCGGGCTTACTCCGGCGCTCAGCGCGGTGGCGGCCAATCCGGGATCGACCACGCGCTCGCCCGCCATCGTCCGACGGATCGCGAGCGCCAGTTCGTGGGCGGGCGCGTCCTTGAGCATGAATCCCGAGGCGCCGCTCTCCATGGCGCGGCGCAGGAAGCCGGGCCGCCCGAAGGTCGTCAGGATCAGCGTCCGGCATGACGGCAGTTCCCTGTGCAATTGGCCGGCTACGGTGATGCCGTCGCCGCCGGGCATCTCGATGTCGAGCAGGGCCACGTCGGCGTTCGTCTGCGACGCCAGCGTCAGGACCTGGTCGGCACGGTCGGTCTCGGCCACGATCTCGATGTCACCCTCCATTGCCAGCAAGGCTTTGAGCGCACCGCGCACCATGGCCTGGTCCTCGGCGATGAGGACGCGAATCACGCCGTTACGCGGTCGATCGAGGCCGGCACCTCGGGCAGCGGGAGCGTGACCCTGAGTCGAAAGCCTTCGTGTGGCAAGGGCTCGGCGACCAGGGTTCCGCCTCGCTCCACCACTCGCTCTTCGAGGCCTTGCAGC
>VBGO01000438.1 GCA_005882525.1 Chloroflexota bacterium | reverse complement strand
ATCACGTTCGTGACACCTTCCCGCACAGCCCAGGCGAGGACGGCCTCGACGGCTGGCGGGAGCGCGGCGTGGTCCTGATCGACGCGAAATTCGATGCCGGCCGCCGTGAGCGCCTCACGAGCGCCGGCCAGCTCGGCGGCAAGCGTCGGCTGGCGATAGCCGGCCACCACCTCGCGAACCTCGCGCAGCGCGTCGCGAGCCACCTTCTCGATGTCTTCGACCTCATGAGCGGCCAGACCTGGGGTGCTCTGGATCAGCCGTCCGGCCAACTCGCTCTTCAGCGCGATGACCGACAGGCTGTGCCCGAGGAGATCATGCAGGTCGCGGGCGAAGCGCAGCCGCTCTTCCCCGACGGCAAGCCGCCCGATCTGCTCGCGAGCCATCGACAACTGTTGGTTGGCCTGGATCAATAGCCGTCCGGCAACCGCGGACACCCCGACGAGCAGCTCATTGAG
>VBGO01000440.1 GCA_005882525.1 Chloroflexota bacterium | reverse complement strand
TCGCGGTGCGCTGGCTGACCGAGGCGCGCGGCTTCGATGTGATCGCGGTGACGGTCGACCTGGGCAGCCAGCCGAAGCTCGAGGCCATCCGGGCCCGTGCCCTGGCGGGGGGCGCCGTCCGAGCCTATGTGCTCGATGCCCGGCAGCCCTTTATCGAGCGGTTTTGCTGGCCGGCGCTCAAGGCGGGCGCCCTCTATCAGGGCCAGTACCCGCTGGCGACCGCCCTCGGCCGGCCGCTGATCGCCCAGCTCCTCGTCGAAGTGGCGGCTCGGGAGGGTGCCACCTGGGTGGCGCACGGCTCGACCGGCAAGGGCAACGACCAGGTTCGCTTCGAGGTCGCCGTCGGCGCGCTCGGGCCGCAGCTCAAGGTGCTTGCCCCGCTGCGGGATGGGATGGCCATGACCCACGAGCAGGAGATCGCGTATGCGCACGCGCACCAGCTGCCCATTGAGGTTAAGCCCGAGTCGCCGTACAGTGTGGATGAGAACCTGTGGGGGCGCTCCATCGAGGCCGGGGTCCTCGAAGATGCTCTCCTCAAACCCCCCGAGGACGCATTTGTATGGACCTCGACGGTGGACAACGCCCCCGCCACCGCCGCGGTCGTCGAGCTGAGCTTCGAACAAGGCATTCCAACCAGCTTCAGCACAGTACCCTCCCCCTCAGGGGGAGGCCAGGGTGGGGGTGTTTCCCTCGTCGAGAAGCTGAACCGGCTCGGCGGCCTTCACGGGGTGGGCCGGATCGACATGATCGAGGACCGCTTCGTGGGGATCAAGTCGCGAGAGATTTATGAGGCACCCGCCGCGGTGATCCTCCACACGGCACACCGAGCCCTCGAGGAACTGGTGCTCGACGCCGAGGCCGCGCGGTTTAAGACCTCGGTCGCGGCCGAGTACGCGCGCCTCGTCTACCAGGGCAAGTGGTTCACCCGCCATCGGCGGGACCTCGATGCCTATGTCGACAGTACCCAGCGCGCCGCCACCGGTCAGGTGCGCGTCAAGCTCCATAAGGGATCGGCGCAGGTGATCGGCCGGTCCTCGCCGTACTCGCTGTACCGGCCGCAGCTCGCCACCTACTCAGCGGGCGACGAGTTCGACCACCAGGCCGCAGTCGGATTCATCAAGCTGGTCGGTCTGCCGGTCCGGACCCAGGCCCAGGTGCAGGGAGCCGCGGCGACCGAGCCCTTACTTGAAGACGATCGCCATGTTGTTGAAGTCGGCCCAGGAACGCTCGAAGGCGGCCTTGCTGAACCAGTACTGGCTTCCGCTGTGCCAGGGATCGTTGACCCGGACCTGCGTCGCTGACACGCCGCTCAGCGTGACGACATGCTCGATCAATGAGTACCGGATCTGGATCTTCTCGTCAAAGGTCGTCCAGTACCCGACGTACGGCCGATCCCAGCCGGTCTCGGTCCAGGCCATGACCGGATGTCGGGCCGCCAGCTCGGCGTAAATCCTCGCCGGGGTCCAGCCGTTGGCTGTCCCCTCACCACCCTCGGCGTTCCGGACCCCGTGCGACTGGACAACGGAGAGCAGCGGCGGAAAGTAGATGCCGTAGCCGGTTGGCACCAGGTCGGCCCCATCGATGTTGCCGACGAAGTTCTTGTACGGGTTGCCCCACTGCTTGACGGTCTTGTGGCCGTTGACGACCGGCCCCATCACCGGCGCGCGGGTATCGGGTGGGGGCTGCATGGCGATCAGCTGAT
>VBGO01000422.1 GCA_005882525.1 Chloroflexota bacterium | reverse complement strand
CGCCGCGGCTTTGGTTGCGGTTGCGAAGCCTTCCCATTCGGCGTTGCCGGGCTCACAGACGTGGACATGTGAGTCGACAATTCCAGGAAGAACGACAACGTCCGCGTCAAACTCGACCTCGCGCGCCGCGCTGAGCAGTGCGTCGGCCGGCGCGACGGAAGCGATGCGGCCGTCACGAATCGCGATCGAGCGGGCGACCTCGCCCTCGCCGCACACGACGCGAGGCGCCCGGATCACGACGTCGAAGGCCTGCGTCACTCCCTCAGGCGGCGGGCTCGTTTGCCGGCACGCTTTCGACGGCCGAGTAACCGAGCAGTTCCTTCGCGCGGGGGCTTCGCGCGACGATGGCTGCGAGCACCAGGTAGACGACGGCGCCGGTCACCCACGCCTGGAGAGCTGGGAAGCCGATGTAGGTCTTACCGAAGCCGGGGATGCCCGGGATCACGCCGGCGGTATAGGCGCCGACACCGGTTCCCAGGACAAGCGCCACGATCGCTGGCCAGTTGGCAAGCGCCACCTCTCGCCACGACGCCACGCGATGGAGCGGCCGGCGCAAGCCGAAGAGCCGCGGGAGGACAAACACGTCCATCGCCATGATCGTGCTCGCCACCGGAACCGTGACCGAGCCGATCGCGGTCACGTAGTTGAACGTCTGCGTCAGGCTAGGCAGGATGAAGGTCAATCCGGCCGCGAGAAGCCCCAAGCCGATGACGGTGAACTCTCGCCGCCAGCCGGGAATCCTGGAGA
>VBGO01000010.1 GCA_005882525.1 Chloroflexota bacterium | reverse complement strand
GGACGCCGCGCAGCCGACAAAGTAAAGGTATTCGGCGTCGGGCTTCTCCTCGATGGTCGTGACGCCCAGGCCTTGCGCCCAATCCATGCGCTGCGCTCGAGGCAGGCCGTAGGGGTTGCCCTGGGTCTCGATACTCCGCAGCGCGCCCTGCGCCTCTTTCGGGAATTTGCTCTCCTCCAGCACGAGGCTGCGGCGCATGTCGATGATCTTCGGCACGTGCTCGATCAACACCGGGCATTCCTGCTGGCACGCGCCGCAGGCGACGCACGCCCAGATCTCGTCCTCCTTGATCGCCTCGCCGATCAGCTTCTGAGACTGCTGGGGCGCGCGGCGCTGCTCGGGCGGCGCGTCGCGCACGGTCTTGAAGAGGTTCTCCCGGGCGTCGACGATGATCATCTTGGGATTGAGCGGCTTGCCGGTGAGGAAGGCCGGACACTGCTCCTGGCAGCGACCGCATTCCGTGCAGGAGTAAAGGTCCAGGAGGTTCTTCCAGGACCACTGCGTGACGGCGCTGACGCCATAGTGCTCGGCGTGCTCCAGATCGATCGGCGCAAGCGCTGCGCCGGCTTTGGGAGGCAGCTTGCGGAAGAACACGTTGGGGATGGCGACGATGATGTGCAGGTGCTTCGAGCTCGGGATGTAGACGAGGAAGGCGAGCACCGCCAGGATGTGAACCCAGTAAAAGACCTCGTGCGCCGGGATCGCCCCGGTGCCCTGCCAGCCGAAGCCTTCGAAGACGCGGGCGATGATCGAGGACACCGGTCGCCACGAAGCCGACGGATCGCCTCCCTGGGCGACCCGGGCGGCGTTCTGGCCCAGCATGCCGATCATGATGGTGGCGATCAGCCCCAGGATGATCAGCGCGTCGATTTCGTTGCTCTCGTGAAACTGGCGCGGTCGGATGATCAAGCGGTTGACCAGCGCCATCAAGACTCCCACAAGCACCAGGGCGCCGAACAGGTCCTGCAGGAACGCGATCCAGGTGGTGCCCCCGATCACCGCCAGGCTGAAGCCCGGGACGATGCCTTCGCCAAAAGCCTGGACGATCGCCGTCAGCAGTACCACGAAGCCGTAGAAGATGAAGAAATGCAGCGTGCCCGAGTAGAGGTTGCGGAACATCCGGGTGTGAAGACCGACATAGCCGAGGACACCGCGAAGACGTTCCGGGACGTGGTCGAAGCGATTCTCGCTGGGTCCGAGACGCAGGATCCGGTAGAGCTGGCGTGCCCGGATGGCGAAGTACGCGATCGCGGCCAGCAACACCGCCAGCACGGCGATCGACTTCACCAGCACCATCGCTGATAATCGTACGGTCTAGTGAGGATTCTGGGTCTCACCGGCGGAATCGGGTCGGGCAAGTCGATGGTGGCGCTGATGTTCGCGCAGGTAGGGGCCGATGTGATCGATGCCGACCAGCTGGCCCGCGACGTGGTGGAGCCCGGACAGCCAGCTCTCGAGGAGATCGCGGCGACCTTCGGGCGGGATGTGCTGTCGGCGGACGGACGCCTCGACCGTGGCAAGCTCGCCGGGATCATCTTCACCGATGGCGCCGCCCGGGCCAAGCTCAACGCCATCACCCACCCGCGGATCCGTGAGCGGATGGAGGCCGAAGTCGCGGCGAAAGGGTCGGGGCCGGGCGTCCTGATCCTCGATATTCCCTTGCTCTACGAAAGCGATCGGGCCCGCAGCGTCGAGAAGGTGATCGTGGTCTGGGTCGATCCGCAGACGCAACTGCGCCGCCTCACCGAGCGGGACGGGCTTACCATCGAAGCCGCGCGCCAGCGGGTTGCCGCACAGATGCCGCTCGACGCGAAACGCGCCCGCGCCGACCATGTGATCGACAACAGCGGCAGTCGAGAGGATACGCGGCGGCAGGTGGAGGCCGTTTATCGTCGCTACGCACCTGCCGATGCCTGAGCGACCGCGGCCGGCTTTAGCCAGCCTTGCGGTGCCGTTCGGGCACGCGCCGCTCGGCCGCCTCGGCCCGTTGCCGAAGGTCGATCTCGATCGGCTGTCTAACCCGGACGGCGAAGCGGGTCAGCCAGACGACCGCCAGCCCGACCACGAACAGGACCGTCCCGGGCGCGGCATCCGACAGCTTGCTCTGCACCCCGATGAACTCGCCAACCCAGCTGCTCGAGCCGGCCACACCATGGAAGAAGAGAACGATCCCACCGACAATGCAGGCCAGGCCGAGCAGGAGGCCGGCCATTGAGTAGATCAGCTGCAGGATGGCGAGCCGGCCCCAGAAGTGTCGCTCGCGCGGATTGGCGGGCAGCTCGAGGGCGGCCACGACGAACTGAAGCCAAGTCAAGAGCCTCATCCTCCCGAGATCCAGCTTAGGCACAGAACCGTACGACGACGAAGCGGGCGTCCAAACTGTCGCCGGCTGGTGCCCGCTTCGTGGCGAAGTCGTCGCTATCGGCGAGTTGGTCCGGCCCGCGGTCGGTGGGGTGCGTCTACCATGGGTGGGTACAGGAGTCCAGCGCGAGCAAGGGAAGACTATGACCACACTCAAGAACCGGCCGAAGACCGCACTCCTCGTCGTCGACGTGCAGAACGGCGTCGTCGGTGAGGCCCACCAGCGCGACGCGGTCGTCGCGAACGTCGGCAGCCTCGTCGAGAAGGCGCGGCGGGAACAGGTCCCCGTTGTCTGGGTCCAGCACTCCGACAAGGGGCTGGCGAGGGGGAGCGATAACTGGCGCATCGTCCCGGAGCTGAGGCCGGCCGACGCCGAGCCCCTCGTCGAGAAGAACTACGGCGACTCCTTCGAGGACACGAACCTCGAGACCGTGCTGTCAGGCCTCGGCGTTGGGCGACTCGTCGTCGTCGGGGCGCAGACCGACATGTGCATCCGCTCGACGCTCCACGGCGCGTTCGTCAGGGGTTACGACGCGACCCTTGTAAGCGACGCCCACACGACGGAGGACCTAACGGCATGGGGGGCGCCGCCACCGGAGAAGGTGATCGCGCACACGAACATGTACTGGACCGACCAGAAGGCGCCGGGGCGCACGGCCGGGACGGTCGAGACCAAGGACGTCGACTTCGGCCGCACGTCCCCGACAGCCGAACCCGTCTAGATCGTGGTGTAGTAAGCCGCCGGCGAAGTCCCGGGCGTCGGCGATTGCGACGGCGCCGGGCTCGATGGCCCGCTCCGCTGACCCGGCGTCTTGTGGCCGAATCCGAACTTAAGACCGGACCCGACCTTGGCGAGGATCGCATCCGCCTGACTCTGGGTGATGGTTCCAGCCTTGACCGCCTTATCGAGTACGCCCTTGGCGGCGTTTTTCATCGCCGCCTTCACCGCGCTATCGTTGACCTTCTGCTGGGTTTCGAGGTCGCTCAGCGATTTTCCGGAGCGGAGTGCGCTCTGGAGGTCCGCGGTGCTCATGTGCAACGCCGAGGCGGCCGCATTGAGCTCGGCGGTTGTGAGATCTCGGATCAGGGTCCGGTCCGCCTTGAAGCCGTCGTGCCGGAAGCCGAAGCCCCCTACGGGCCCGAGACCCTGGCCCGCGTTGATCCGGGCTTTCATCGCATCAGCCTGCGCCTGTGTGATTTTGCCGTCTTTCCGCATCTGGTCGACCGTCTGCAGCTCGGCCTGCTTAAGCGCATCCTGGGTCTGCTGGCGGTTCAAGTGCAGGATGGCGCCCAACTTGTCCAGGAAGACCTGCCCATAGTTGCTCGACGTGCTCGTCGATGGAGACGGCGAGGGCGCCGCCTCGACCGCAGCGACGCCGATCACGATGGCCGCCAGGCCGGCGACCGGCAGCACAACCCAACGATTGAGCTTCATGTATGGCCTCTCCTTCCAGGATATTGGATGCCACTATCGTCGCCGATTGCGATGAAAGTTACCTGAGAGGCGGCAAAGAAATCGTTAAGAGCCGATCAGGCGGAGCATAACGTCGCCCGGTACAACCTTGGGCAGCTCGATTCCCCCTCGGGTCTGGCGATCGCGCCCCCAAGCTTCGGGAAATTCGCCGGTGACCTGCTGGTGGGCAACTTCGGCGATAGGCGGATCAACGCCTACACCCTGGGCAAGGGCAATTTCCGCGGCTGGCTCCGTGACGTGAGGACGGGCGGCCCAATCGCGATCGACGGTCTGTGGGCCCTTCGCGTCGGCAACGGCGGTGGCGCCCCCACCGGCGGTGACCCGAACGCCGTCTACTTCACCGCCGGGATCAATGGCGAGCAGGACGGGCTGTTCGGCACCATCACAAACGCAGGCGGTTGAGCGCCATTACTGAGGCGGCCGGTGCCGCCTCAGTCCAATTCCGATTCCTCGAGCGAAAGCGACGGCTCGACGCACACGTCGCGATCCGCGAATCGCGTCATCCACTCAGCCCGCGAGCCAGTCGCCAGGGTTGCCTGCACCTCCTGGACCGCCGACGGATCGAACTGGCGGCCCGCCAGGTCATCTCGCGCGATGACGCCACAGAACTCGGTCCAGAAGTCGGTTTCCAGCGCAGCGACCGTGAGGTAGCCGTCAGCGACCGCGTAGACGTGGTAACAGGGCAGTTCGCCGGTCAGCGGCAGACCAGTGAGCCCGGCGCGCTGAGCGGCCCGCGGTAACGCGGTCCAGCCGCGCATCAGGTCCATCATCGACACCTCGACCCGGCTGCCACGCCCGGTCTGGACGCGACCAGCAAGGGCGGCGGCAATCAGGAACGCGGCCTGCAGCCCGCCCGCCAGATCGGCGACCTGAAGGCCGGGGATGGCGGGCGCGCCATCGTGCGTCGGCATCAGCGACAGCGCCCCACTGCGAGCCAGGTAGTTGAGGTCGTGGCCGGCCCGGCGCGCCATCGGTCCGCTCGACCCATAGCCGGTGATCGCGCAGTAGATGAGCGCCGGATTGAGCGAGGCCAGTGCCGGGTAGCCAAGCTCCATCCGTTCCATTACTCCGGGCCGAAAGCCCTCCACCAGGACGTCCGCGTCCACTACGCGCCGACGCAACGCCTCGCGTCCAGCCTCGGAGCGCAGGTCGAGCGTGAGCGGCGTCTTGCCGTGGTGGAGCGCCTCGAAATAGGCCTCGCCGCCGGGCAGCCTTCGGATAGGATCGCCCTCGGGCGACTCGATCTTCGTGATCTGCGCGCCCTCCATCTGTAGCAGTTGGGTGCAATAGGCGCCCGGCAGCAGCCGGGACAGATCCAGAACACGAACGCCATCGAGCCGCATCGCCTGCTAGGTTAAGCGAGGTGCGGAATGCGGACGTCGCGGCCATGCTCAATCGGGTCGCCGACCTGCTCGAGATCCGCGGCGAGAATTTCTTCAAGATCCGCGCCTATCGTGAGGCGGTGCGCCAGCTCGACAACCTGACGACCGAGATCGAGGACCTGATCAAAGAAGGCC
Source organism: Chloroflexota bacterium (assembly GCA_005882525.1). Classification (GTDB taxonomy): domain Bacteria; phylum Chloroflexota; class Dormibacteria; order CF-121; family CF-121; genus CF-13. The sequence continues at coordinate 3,790 of VBGO01000010.1, read as the reverse complement.
GGCTGAAGGAGATCCCCGGCATCGGCGAGGCGATCGAGAAAAAGATCGTCGAATACGTCACCACCGGACAGCTGGCGTTCCTGACCCGCCTCGAGGCCGAGGTGCCACCCGCACTCCTCGAGATCACGAGGGTCCCAGGCCTCGGCCCACGCACCGCCAAGGACATCTACGACACGCTGGGCATTCTCAGTCTTGACGCACTGGAGGACGCGGCCCGCACCCACCGGCTGCTCTCCGTGCGTGGCATCAAGGCGAAGACCGAGGACAACATCCTCAAGGGCATCGCAATCCTCAAGCGGACCGAGGGCCGGATCTACTTCCCGGAGGCATGGATCCTGGCCGACTCGCTGTTGACCACCCTACGCACCCTGCGCGGTGTGACGCGGGCGGAGATCGCGGGCGGCGCACGGCGCGCCTGCGAAACCGTTGGCGACCTCGACCTGCTGGTGGCCAGCGCCGACCCGGAGGCGCTGCGCGCTGAGTTCGGCCGCCTGCCGCAAGTCAACGAGGTGATCGCCCGGGACGGCACCACAACCACCATCAGGGTTCGCTCTGGTATGCAGGTCGACCTGCGAGCGGTGAAGCCGAGCAGCTTCGGCGCCGAGTGGGTGATGTTCACGGGGTCCCAGGCCCACAATCTCCAGCTGCGCGCCCGCGCCGAGCGGTTAGGCAAAGCCATCGCCGGCGAGACGGAAGAGGACGTCTACGCCGCGCTCGGCTGCGACTGGATCCCACCCGAGCTGCGCGAAGGCCGAGGCGAGATCGACCAAGCCGCGGGCGGCGCGCTGCCGCAGCTGGTGCAGCGAGGGGACCTGCGCGGCGACCTGCACACGCATAGCAATTGGAGCGATGGGCGCGACGAGATCGCCGTGATGGCCCGCTCCGCGAAGGAGCGCGGCTATGACTACATCGTGTTGACCGACCACACCCAGTCTTTGCAGATTGCCCAGGGGCTGACGCCCGAGCGCTTTCGGGCTCGCGCCGCGGAGATCGCGGCTGTCAATGCGCGAGCTGGGCTGGCGCGCGTCCTGAGTGGTGCCGAGGTCGACATCCTGCCCGATGGCAGCCTCGACCTTCCCGACGATTTCCTGGCCACGCTCGACCTGGTGGTCGCCTCGGTCCATGTGGCGCTGGATCAGGCCAAAGATGTCATCACACAGCGGGTCCTCACCGCGCTACGATCGCCGCACGTGGACGTCTACGCCCATCCAACTTCGCGACGTCTCGACCGGCGTGGAGAAACCAGCCTCGACGTGGAGGCGGTGATCGCGGAGGCGGCCAAGACTGGGACCGCCCTGGAAATCAACAGCAGCCCGTTTCGCCTCGATCTCAACGACGGCTGGGCTCGCCTGGCCCGGGAGGCCGGCGCCCTGCTGGCCATCGACAACGACGCCCACTACCCCGCCGAGTACGACTATGTCCGCTACGGCTGCGCGATCGGGCGCCGGGCCGGATTGACCCCTGATCGCGTCCTCAATACCCGGGACGCCGAGGGTGTCCTGCGGCACTGCCGGGAAAAAGCAGCAAGAGGCGTCCCGAATTTCCGTTGAACCTGATAACGACGGTATAATCAAGAGCAGAAGGAGTTTTGGGCGAATGCTTCAGGAGCTCGTGATCAAGGTGCCGGCTCCCTTTGTGGGCCGAGCCGACGTCGGCTTCTCCACCCGCTACCCCGCCCAACCCGCCCAGGCCCCGCTCAAGGACGTCCCCTTCTTCATCGAAGGGCCGTCGGGCCCGATGCGCCGGCTCCAATCGCGGCTCGAGCTCTTCCGGCAGAAGCGCAAGCTTATTCCTGACGCGCCGGGTGAAGCCTATAGCTGGACGGACCTGATCCCGCTCAACGACGAACTCTTCATCCTGGCCTTCCGCGATGAGAGCCTGGCCGATGCCCCGGACGACCTGGATTCTGAGCACCGCTACATCGTCAACCTGGTGCGGCCGCTGGTTTTCCCCTTCCTGAAGGACTGCGTCCGGATCGGCGAGCTGGCTCTCCGCGACAACATCGTGCTCGCCGTGCTGGACAACACCCGGGTCATTGCCGAGCTCGAACTGCGCCGCGCGCAGATCGTGCCGCGGAACGGCTCGATCGTGCTGGATGCGACCGACGCCGGCTAGCTCAGGTTAGGGCGAGCTCGAGGCCTTCGGGCTCGCGCTCGGCGCTGGTGAGGGGGTGGCGGCGGTGGCCGATGGCGATGGGCACGGCGTCGCGCTCGTGATCGCGGTCGCGGATGGGCTGCCCGATCCGGAGGGCGACGGCTTCGGGGTGGGGGACGGCGTCGGGCTGGTCCCGGCGGTCGCCGAACCGGAAGGCGTCTGGGTCGCCACCGGGGCGCAGACGCTCGAAGCGGGTGGCGGGGAGAAGAGGACGAGGTTGGCTTGAGAGCTCGCTTTGCCGCCCCCCTCCAGGAAGAGAGCGGCCGGCACCACAAGCAGGCCAAGGATGACCGTGATCACGAAGGCAAGCGCCCCCCATTCATGGAGCCAGAAGGCCCGCGACGAGTTACGGATCAGGGCTCTTCGTCCGTCTCCGGTTGCGGTTTGTTGCGGGTGTTAAGGATGCGGACGAAGTCCTGCGCCCGCGCCAGCGCCTTCCACCGCTCGGGGAAAAAGTCCTGGGCCACCACCTGTTTGGAGGGCAGCTGAAAGACGGTGACGCACCACTTGTTGAGGGTGTGCGACACCTCGACCTCGAAGTCGCCCTCGGTGTTCAAATACCGAACGACCCGGTCCTCGTCGGATCTGCGTCTCCCTGAAACTGCCATGTCTGGACCCAAAAGTGGAGTAGCTAAAGCCATTCAACGGACCCCTCATTATAGGCTCGATCGCGGGACCTAGGAGGAGGGCTTGAGCCCGTCCAGGCCGTCCAGGTAGCTCAAGAGTTCCTGCCGGAGCCCAGGCCGCTCGAGGGCGAAGGCGATCGACGTCTTCAAGAAGCCGCTGACCGTACCAACGTCATAGTAGGTACCCTCGAATTCCAGACCCAGGACCTTCTCCTGCTGGGCCATCGTGCGCAGCGCATCGGTCAGCTGGATCTCGCCACCGACGCCCTCATGGGTGATCTCGAGGATGCCGAAGATCGACGGCTTGAGCACATAGCGGCCCAGGATGGCGAGGTTCGAGGGCGCCTGGCCGACTTCCGGCTTCTCCACCATGTCGACTACCTGGTGGACCCGGCCCTCGCTGCTGGCGACCTTGACCACCCCGTAGCGGGAGACCTGGTCGTCCGCGACCCGCTGAAGCGCCAGGACGGAGGCCTGGTGCTGCCCGTAGACGTCCATCATCTGTTTGATCGCCGGGACGGGCGACCGGATGATGTCGTCCGCAAGGAAGACGGCGAACGGATCATTCCCAACGACGTCCTTCGCCATCAGGACCGCGTGGCCAAGCCCCAACGGTTCTTTCTGGTGAATGTAAGTGATGTCGACCATGTCCGAGATCTTGCGAACGACCTGCAGTTCGCGGGTCTTGCCCCGATCTTTGAGGTAGTGCTCGAGCTCGAACGAGATATCGAAGTGGTCGACGATGGCACGCTTGTCCCGGCCGGTGACGACGATGATCTGGTCGATGCCGGCGGCGACCGCTTCCTCGACACCGTACTGGATGATCGGCTTGTCCACCACCGGCAGCATTTCCTTCGGTTGCGCCTTGGTCGCGGGCAAGAAGCGTGTGCCAAGTCCGGCGGCCGGGAATACCGCTTTGCGAATTGGAGTCACGATCTAACTCTACTGCTTGGGCTTCTTCGCCTTCTGGGCGCTCGATCGGTCCCGCAGGGCCATCTGGATCTTCTTCA
>VBGO01000009.1 GCA_005882525.1 Chloroflexota bacterium | reverse complement strand
TACGTGAGGGGGAGACCCCCGCCGATCCGCACCCGCGAGAGCTCCATCAGCTGGCCAGCGTAATGCGCGGTTCCAGACAGCGTCGAAACCGCGGTCTCGAAGCCGAGACTCTTCGCCTGGGCCATGTCGTACTGGTTGAAACTCCCATAGGGGTAGGCGAAGTCGATCACCGGGTGCCCGAGCAGCGCCTCCAGCGTCAGTTTGCTTTGCTTCATCTCCCAGGCGGCCCGGGCCGGCGTCTGTGCCGCCAGCGCCACGTGGTCCACAGTGTGCGCGCCGATTGTGAATCCCTGGCCATCCGCGGCCAGGACCTGGCCGGGCGTCATAAAACCGCTACCTCCCATCCGACCGGTCACGACGAAATCCGTGGCGGTGAAGCCGTGACTGTGGAGGATCGGAACCGCTA
>VBGO01000053.1 GCA_005882525.1 Chloroflexota bacterium | reverse complement strand
GCAACCAGAGACGGCATTGCAGGTCGCCGCCCAGGCATTTCAGCGCGCAGGCGGCCAGCACCGCCTCCGGCAAGCCGCCCACACCAAGCATGACGTCGATGCCCGTACCTTCCAGGGTGGCCATGATGGCGGCGGCGATATCGCCATCACTGAGCAGCGTGATGCGGGCGCCGACCTGCCGCACCTGGTCCATCAGCGCTTCGTGACGCGGTCGGTCGAGCATCACCACGGTGAGGTCAGAGACCTGGACTTTCTTGGCGAAGGCGACCCGCTGCAGGTTGTTCTCGACGGAATCGGTCACGTCGACAGAACCCCGGGCCTCCGGACCCACGGCGATCTTTTCGGCATACATGCCGACCGGTGCGCGCACCAGCGAGCCGGGCTCAGCGGTCGCGATCACCGAGACGGCGTTGGGCAGGCCCTTGGCCACCAGCGTGGAGCCGTCGATCGCCTTGAGCGCCACGTCGCAGGCGTCGCCGCTCGCATCACCCAACGATTGCCCGAGCCCCAGCGGGCCGGATGCCGGGTCATCCCCGATGACGATGCGGCCACTCATGTGCACGCCTTTGAGCGCCTCGGCCATGGCCTTCGCGGCGGTCGCCCGGATTCCGTCCCGGTCGAGGTTGCCCATCCAGCGCCCGGCCGACATGGCCGCGGCCTCGGTGGCGCGCACCAGTTCGAGACCGAGGTTGGGTTGGGCCGTCCGCGGCGCGGCAAGTCCGCCCGAGGAGGGCGTGGAAACCTCGGTTTTCACGCGCTGATGATATTGTCCGGTGAAACCGCCGGCTTTGTCAGTGCCTTCGCCGCCCCCAGCACCCCCGCCCGGACGGCGGCGGCCCTCACGAACTCCCGAAACAGCGGATGCGGGCGGTTTGGTCGAGAGCGAAATTCCGGGTGAAATTGCGATGCGACGAACCAGGGATGGTCGCGCAGCTCGATGATCTCCACCAGCCGGTCGTTGGGTGAGGTCCCGCTGAAGACCATGCCTGCTTCCCACATCGGCTCGCGATAGGCATTGTTGAACTCGAAGCGATGCCGGTGCCGCTCATACACGACCGGCTCGCCGTACGCCTCTGCCGCGAGCGTACCCGGCTGCAGCTTGCAGGGATAAAGACCGAGCCGCATCGTGCCGCCCTTGTCGGCCACGTCCCGCTGCTCGGGCAGCAGGTCGATGACGGGATGACTGGTGAAGGCGTTGAATTCGGTGCTGTTGGCATCGGCCGCACCCAGGCGATCGCGCCCGAACTCGATCACGGCGCATTGCATTCCGAGGCAGAGCCCGAGATATGGGGTGAGCGAGGTCCGGGCGAAGCGGGCGGCGGCGATCTTCCCCTCAATGCCCCGATGACCGAATCCGCCCGGGACCACGACGCCGTGCACCTCGTCGAGCGCGCGCAAATCGCCGGTCTCGAGCGTTTCGGAGGCGATCCACTTGATGTCGACCCGCAGGTTGTGATGGACCCCGGCATGACGCAGCGCTTCGGTGACACTGATGTAGGCATCGGGGGCCGGGAGATACTTCCCCACCACCCCGATGCGCAGGCGACCGGCGGGATGCTGGATCCGATGCACCAGCTCCTTCCAGTCGCTCAAGTCGGGCGCCTGGGCGGGCGCCTCGAGCGCCTCGACGATGACGTTGCCCAGGTCGGAGTCTTCCAGCATCAAGGGCACCTCATAGATGGAGGCAGCGTCGGGGACCGAGATCACCGCCCGCCGGTCGACGTCGCAGAAGAGCGCAATCTTCTCTTTCAGCGCCACGCTGACCGGTCGCTCCGACCGGCACACGATGGCGTCCGGCTGGATGCCGATGCTCCGCAGCGCCGCGACGCTGTGCTGGGTCGGCTTGCTCTTGAATTCCTCGGACGCCTCCACGAACGGAACCAGGGTGACGTGGACATAGAAGACATTCTTGCGACCGAGCTCGTTCTTCAGTTGCCGGATCGCTTCCAGGAAGGGAAGCGATTCGATGTCGCCGACCGTGCCGCCGACTTCCACGATCACGACGTCCGGGTTGTCTTCCCAGGTGACCCGGGTGATGCGCTCCTTAATTTCGTTGGTGACGTGCGGGATCACCTGGACCGTGCCACCGAGGTAGTCGCCACGACGCTCCTTGGCGATGACCTCGGCGTAGATCTTGCCGGTGGTCACGTTGCTGGCCTTGCTCAGGTTGGCATCGATGAACCGCTCGTAATGGCCCAGGTCGAGGTCGGTCTCGGCGCCGTCGTCGGTGACGAACACCTCGCCATGCTGGTAAGGGGACATCGTGCCCGGATCAATGTTGATATAGGGATCCAGCTTTTGGAGGGAGACGCTCAGGCCGCGGGCCTTCAGGATGGTCCCGATGGACGCCGCCGTGATCCCCTTACCAATCGAGGAAACCACACCGCCGGTCACGAAGACGTACTTCGGCACCGGGACTCTATTCTACGCTGTGCCGGCGCTCGCGGCGAGCCGGATTGCGAATCCGGCAACGTTTGATCCGTTAGGCTCGCAACCTTCTAAGCTGGGTAAGCTCAAAACCGTGTATCCCTACGGGCTGATCGGGAATTGTGAAACTGCCGCCCTGGTCTCGGCCAGCGGGGCCATCGACTGGTTCTGCTACCCACGGTTCGACTCGCCCTCCATCTTCGCTTCGATCCTCGACCGGCAGCGTGGTGGCAGTTTCCGGATCTCACCGGTCAACCCGGTGCCGGCCGGCGAGCAGGCGTATATCCGCGACACCAACCTGCTGACCACCACCTTTCACCGCGCCGAGGGAACGCTGGTGCTGACCGACTTCATGCCCTGTTTCAACGAGGGCGAGCGGTTCCTGTCGCTGAAGCGGATCTGCCGCGGCCTGGAAGCGCGCGGCGGACCGGTCGAGGTGGAGTGCATCCTCGACCCGGCACCGGCTTATGGCCGCGCCCGCACCAGCTTCGCCGAGCGGGAAGGCATCGTGATCGCCTCCGGTGGGTCGCAGGAGGTGATCCTTTCCTCGACCGTGCCGATGCAGGGCAGCGTCGAAGACGTTGATGGCCGGCCCCGCTTCATCTACCGGTTCACCTTGCAGCCGGGACGGCAGGTGTGGTTCACGCTTGGCTTCGGCGAGCGCTATTTTGCCCTCGGCCGGAAGTTCCCGAGCAGCAGCGACGCGACCGAGCTGGCGGCCCGGACCCGCGAGTTCTGGGAGCGATGGCTCGACCAGTGCCTCTATACGGGTCCGTTCCGGGATGCCGTTCGACGCTCCGCGCTGGTCATCAAGCTCTTGACCTATGCCCCCACCGGGGCGCTCTGCGCCGCCCCCACCACCTCGATTCCCGAAGATCCGGGCGGCGATCGCAACTGGGACTACCGCTTCTGCTGGCTGCGCGACGCCTCCTACGGCATTGCCGCGCTCTTCCGCGCCGGGTTCTCCCAGGAAGCCGCCGACTTCATCAACTGGATCCGGGACCGCGCCTACGACCATGACTTCGCGATGCAAATCGTCTACCGGGTCGACGGGGATCCGCACCTGCCGGAGGAATACCTCGAGCACCTGGCCGGCTTCGACGGCGCCCGTCCGGTCCGGATCGGCAACCGGGCCGCCGGCCAGCGGCAGCTCGATGTCTTCGGGGCGGTGATCGACTGCATGGCGGTTTACCAGCGCAAGGGCGGCTTCATCTCGACCAAGCTCTGGCAGGTGATCGAGCATTTCGCGGACGGCATCTGGGAGCTGAGCCGGGAGCCGGACAACGGCATCTGGGAATTCCAGGGCGAGCGGAAGCATCACACCCACAGCAAACTCTGGTGCTGGGTCGCGCTGGACCGCGCCATCACGCTGGCTCACGGCACCGGCAACACCGGTCACGTCGCCCAATGGGAGCGGGCCGCCGGCGAGCTTCGGGCAGAGATCGAAGCGCGCGCCTGGAATCCGCAGATCGGCGCCTTCACCCAGGCCTACGACGACGATTGCCTGGACGCGGCGGTCCTGCAGATGCCGGTGCTGGGATTCTTACCCGCGACCGACCCCCGGATGCGCGCCACCATCGAAACGCTGAGCCAGCGGCTGCTCGACGGCCCCTACGTCCGCCGGTACGACTGCAAGGATGACCAGGGCTACCTGAGTGCGGCCTTCCTGCTCTGCAGCTTCTGGTACGTGGACGGCCTGATCGGTCTGAACCGGCTCGATGCAGCGGAGCGCCAGCTCGCGCAGCTGATCGAGCTGTCCTCACCGCTGGGGTTGCTCGCCGAGGGCAGTGATCCCGCCACCGGCGCCCCGCGCGGCAACTTTCCCCAGGCCTACAGCCACCTCGGCGTCATCGACAGCGCGGTGCGGCTGGAGCGGGCCCGGGCGGCCGAGCAGGCCGAGGATCGCGCGCGCGAACCGCAACAGGCCGCCGGCTAATCCACTGTCGCTGTGGCCGTAGCGCCGCGCGGTTCGAGGAGGACCAGCTTGGTCTCGTCGACCGACGGCGTGGTGGAAATTTGCAGCTTCGGCTGCGGCGTGAGATCGGTCGCGCCCATTTCCTTGGCGAACTTTTCCACGCCTTCCAGGTTCTGGGCGAGCAGCGTGAGGCCCGGCAGCGTGTAGGAGATCGGGATCACCAGCTTTGGCTCGATCTGGTTGACGATCTCGGTGGCCTGCGCGGAGTTGATGTGGCTGCCCCCACCGATCGGCACGAACAGCACGTCGATCTTGCTGCCGAGCGCCTCCAGCTGCTCCTCGCTCAGCGCATGACCCAGGTGACCGAGATGACAGATACGCAGATCATCGATTTCGACGGTGTAGACGAAGTTCTTGCCGCGCTCCGCCCCCTTCTTGGCATCGTGGTAGGTCTGGGTTCCGGTCATGGCGACCGCCTTGATCTCGAATTCGCCGGCGCCGGTTACGATGTGCGGCTCGCCCGCCAATCCCTGGAGGCTGAAGTGGGTGGGATCCTCATGGGTGAAGATCACGATCTGCACGTTCAGCCGAACCGGTGAGAGGCCGAGCTTCGGCTCGTAGGGGTCGATCATCACGGTGGCTTCACGGCCTCGAAGACGGACGGCATTCAGGCCGAAATAGGTAATCTCCATCGGCCCGTAGTCTACATTCGATCGGGCGCGGAGACGCCCATCAAACCCAACGCGTTGGCCAGGGTGGTCCGCGCCGCCCTCGACAGGAGCAGCCTGGCCGCCGTCAATGGCTCGTTTTCCGTGACGACCCGGCAGTTCTTGTAGAAGCGGTGGATCACGGCAGCGAGCTCATCGGTGAAGAACGCCAGGCGGTGCGGCTCGAGCGCATCCGCGGCTTCGCGCACCACGTCGGGCCAGCGCAACATGACCCGCATCAGTTCCAGCTCCCATTCCGAGCTCAACTGGTCGAGCGCCGGCTGGCCGGCCGCGCCGGCGCCAAAGTTGAGCACGTTGGCGAGCCGGGCGTGCGCGTATTGCGCGTAGTAGACGGGGTTCTCGCTCGACTGGCGACGGGCCAGGTCGACATCGAACTCCATCTGGGCATCGGCGGAGCGGAGGAGGAAGAAGTAGCGCAGCGCGTCCGGGCCGACGTCGTCGAGCATCTCCGCGAGGGAGATCCCGATGCCGGCGCGACGCGACATCCGGACCGTTTCCTCCCCCCGCTTGACCGAAACCAGCTGTACCAGCAGAACGCTTAGCCGGTTGGGATCGATCCCGAGCACCGACAGGGCCTCCTTCACCCGGCCGATCTGGCCCTGGTGGTCGGCGCCCCAAACATCGACCACGCGGTTGAAGTCCCGGACGCTGAACTTGTCAACGTGATAGAAGATGTCCGACGCGAAGTACGTCGGATAGCCATCACGCCGGATCACGACCTCATCCTTACTGGAATCAGACCTGAACCAGGTCGCCCCATCCTTCTCGAAAATCCGACCGAGCGCTCGGAGCTTGTCGATGACCTGGGCGTTGATCCCCTGGTAGAGCGTGCTTTCGTAAAACCAGTTGTCATGACGAATCCCAAGCCGTTGCAGATCCTGCTCGATCCGGGCGCGAACCCACGTGATGCCGAACGCCGCTAAAGGCTCGGCCTCAGCCGGTATGCCTTTGGCCTTGGCCTCAGTCGCGATCTCGGCGACATAATCACCGCTGTAACCGCCTTCCGGGGTTGGCTCACCGAGCAGGCGAGCCCTGATCGATTCACCAAATAGGCGGATCTGCTTGCCCTGGTCGTTGACGTAGTACTCCCGTTGCACGGTGAAGCCGGCCGCGTCGAGAATCCTGGCGACGACGTCCCCCACCACCGCGCCGCGCGCATGGCTGAAGAGCATCGGCCCGGTGGGATTGGAACTGACGAACTCGACCTGGACGTTAGAACCACGGCCGAGCTCGCTCCTCCCCCACCTCTCTCCGGCTTCTGCGATCGGGGTCAGCTGCGCCTGGAGCCACTGCGGTTCCAGGCTCACATTGATGAAGCCGGGCGCGGCCACCTCGATGCGGCCGAAGCTCGCCGGCAGCGCCATGGCGGCCGCCAGCTCTTTCGCAATTGTCAGCGGCGGCCGGCGGAGGGTCCGCGCCAGCTTGAGCGGCAGGGTAACCGAGTAGTCGCCGTGGGCCGGGTTCTGGGTGCGCTCGACAATCACCGCCGGCAACTCGGGCGCGTCCCGCGGCCAACCGTCGATGGCGCTAACGGCACGGCGAACCGACTGGTCGATGATGGACGACGGCGACGTGGGCGGCGCCGCGATCAGGGGTGCGTTCCGAGCGTGACCTGGAGCGTCTGGCTTTTGCCGCCGCGGTAGATCGTGACGTTGACCTTGGTCCCCGGCGCGTACTGGCGCAGGACATCCTTGAGCGGATGAAGGTCGTCGATCGCCTGGCTATTGACTTTGGTGATGACGTCGTGCACCTTGATCCCGGCACGAGCAGCGGGTGAGCCGGCCGTGATGTCCGTGACCCACGCGCCCACCACCAGGGCGTTGGCCGCGGCGGCCGTCTCGTCGAGCTGCTGGTAGGTGACCCCGAGGAACGGCCGATTGACGTGTCCGGTTTGGATCAGCTGGTTCGCGATGTCGCGAGCGGCGTTCCCATCCAGCGCGAAGCCGAGACCGGGGCCCGCCTGCGCCTGCTCGATCGCAAAGTTCACGCCGATCACCTGGCCCGCCGAGTTCAGCAAGGGACCCCCGCTGTTGCCCGGGTTGATCTGCGCATCAGTCTGGATGGCGTTCAGGATGTTTTCCGTCACGCCGCTGGAGGGATCGGGCACGGAGATCGATCGATGGAGGGCGCTGATGACCCCCTTCGTAACACTATTCTGCTGGCCCAGCGGGCTTCCGATCGCAATCGCGAGCTGCCCGACCCGGAGCGCGCTCGAGTCACCCCAGCCCAGGGCCGGCAGGTTCTGCGCATCGACCTTGAGCACCGCGATGTCGTCATCCGGGCTGGTGCCGATCACGCGGGCATCGTACCTCTTGGCCCCATCACGCAGGATGACCTGGAGCTGCCGGGCGTTTTCGACGACATGGTTATTGGTCACGATGTACCCGTCCGAGCGGACGATGAAGCCGGAGCCGATCCCGTGCTGCTCCTGCTGAAGGAACAAGTCGGGCGACGAGATGGTGGTCTTGATCTCAACCACGGCTTTCCCATCCTGGTCGGCGACGTTGATCACCGCTGACTCTTCGGTGAAGTTATTGGTGATCGGCGCCAGCAGCGTGTTGCCCGACGGCGTCACCTTGATCAGGCGTGGGGCGAGCAGAATCGTCGCCGCCGAGCCCACCAGGCCACCAACAATCGCGCTGGTCAAGACGATCCCGAGGATGCCCATCCGGCGGCGCGGCCGCACTGGCTTTTCCACCGGCATGGGAGAAAGGGGCGCCGGTTCGGGTGGGGGCGGGAAGAATTGAGGTTCGCTCGCCATCGAACTCAGCTCAATTCTACGCCCGCGTGTTTCAGCGACCGGGCAGCGGCAACCACGTAAGAACCAACTGTTCGGTCCGCCGGAATCCTGCCTCCTCGTAGAGGCGGACCGCCTGTGGGTTGCTCTCGCGAGTCCAGACCGCGGCGAAGGTGACGTTCCGCTGACGGAACAGTTGCACCGCCCGGCTCAGCAGTTGCCCGCCAATGCCCTGCGACCGGAAGCCCGGATCGACGTAGACCTCGGCGACCTCCCCTTCCAGGCCCGTGCCCGGATTGAAGAGGACGCACCAGCACAGCCCGACAACCTTGCCCGCCGCGCGGGCCGCCAGGATCACGTTCTCGCCGGAGAAGCGGGCCGCCGGAGCATTCGCGACGTCGTGCTCAACCTCCTGCTCGGACAGCTGGGGATGGTCGTAATGCGGTTGCTCGGTCAACATCAGCTCGCGCAGCAGCGGCCGGACCAGGTGATGGTCGGCCGGATCGAGAACGGCGATCGAGACCTCGGTCGCGCCGGGTCTCTCTATGATTTCCCGCCTGCCGGCGCCGCCTCGAGCACCCCGCGCAGGGCCTGGGCGGCGCCCAGGAGGGCGGCGCTCTCCACCGGCACGACGATCTTGGTATTCTCGCTGGCCGCAAACTTGGCCAGCGTGTCGAGCTGAAGGATGGAGACCAGCGTCGGATCAGGGGCGGCATCTTTGATCGCCTTGTAAACCGTTTCGACCGCCTGGGCCCGGCCCTCCGCCTCGAGGATGGTCGCCTGCCGCAGGCCCTCCGCCCGCAGGATGGCCGATTGCTTGTCGCCTTCAGCGGTCTTGATCTGCGCCTGCTTCTGGCCGTCGGCGATGTTGATCTGCGATTGCTGCTGACCTTCCGATTTCAGGATGAACGCTCGCTTCTCCTGGTCCGCCGTCTTCTGGAGGGCCAGGGCATTGAGGATCATCTGTGGCGGCGTGATGTCGACGATTTCGATCCGGTTGATCCGGATCCCCCACTTATCGGTCACCGACTCCATCTGGGCCTGCAGCTGGGCGTTGATCCGCTCGCGCTGGCTCAGGGCGTCGTCCAGGCTCATCCCGCCGAAGATGGCGCGCAGCGTGGTGCGCGAGAGCTGGTCGATGGCGATGAAGTAATTGCTGACGCTGAACAACGCCAGTTTCGGATCGACCACCTGGCTGAAGATAGTGGCGTTGACGCTGACCGTGACGTTGTCGCGGGTGATGACGTCTTGCTTGTCGCCCGTCCGGGGCGTCTCGCGAATGTCGACCAGCACCATCGAGTCGACCAGCGGGACCAGGAATGTCAAACCAGGTTGCCGCACCGAATGGAACTGGCCGACCCGCTTCACGATGCCGACGTAACCCTGCTGAATGATGTTGACGGTGCGGAAGATGACGATGATGGCAAGGAGGACGAGGATGGCGCCGACGATCAGGGTTGCGGACATGAATTACACCTCTTCTCAGGCGGTCGGTGTTGATTTAGGCGGGGCTGGGCGAACGATCAACGTCGTGCTGCGGAGCGCGGTGACAACCACGAGTGTATTGACCGGCACGGCGGTGCCGTCGTCGGTGAGCGCCGGCCAGAGCTCCCCGGAGATCTTCACGTGCCCGGGCTGCCCCACGCCAAGGATGGGCTCCAGGAGGAGAGCTTGCTGACCGACCATGCTGTCGGCGCCAGAGCGCAGGCCGGCCCGACCAATGTGGAGGCGCTCCACCAGGAAGGGACGCGCGATCAGGATGCCGGCCACTCCCAGGATGCCGAGCACGATGGCCTGGACCAGGAGGTTGAAGCCGAGCAAGCTGGCAATGGCGGCCCCGAGCGCACCGACCGTGATGAAGACGGCGAAGAACGCAACCGTGATGACCTCGACGATCACGAAAGCAATGGCGACGATCACCCAGAACCAGAACGCCGTCATCCGCGGCCATTCTACGGCCTGCGGGACGCAGACGTTGAGGCTTTAGGCGGCTTCGGCCTGCAACCGGCCGCGCGCGTGCCGCTCGACCGCGACCGGCATGATCCCGGCGCCCTGGATAACTTCGAGCACCCTGGCCAGCCCGACATCCGCCCGCCCGGCGGGAAAGTCGATGCCGATCACCGACATGGCGGCGTCGCAGTCGGGACAACTGGTGGCGCTGACTGCGTCGGCCGGATCCCAGGTGCGCTGAGCGCATGCGCCGCAGCCCCGGCAGATGAGATCGAACACCATCCCCTTGTCAGCGCGGACAGACGTGGATACCCCACCTCGCTCCACAGACGTACAACGGTCGCCTGCACGGGCACCTTGCTGTGCAATCTCCCTCCCCCCTTGCGGGGGAGGGTCGGGGATGGGGGGTAGTTGACCGTCAGGCGGTGAGGCTTCGTCGCCAGCGCGACGGCACGCGCCCGTCGTAATCGATCGCGCTCGCCCCCAGGAAGGTTCCCAGCGATGCAATGGCCTCACCCGTCGCGCGTGCCACTGCGATGTCCTCAGACCCGGGCTCGACGCTGACGGCCTGGATCGATAGCCGCTTCGCCTCCCTGTTGAACGCCGGGTCGACGCGCGCCACCAGGCGGTCTTCATGCAGGACGGGCATCGCGTAATAGCCGTAGCGTCGTTTTGCGGCCGGCACGTAAATCTCCATGCTGTAGTCGAACCCAAACATCCGGCGAGTCCGCCTGCGATCGATGATCAAGTTGTCGAACGGGGACAGCAGCGTGGTTCGCGGGTTCCACCCGCCGGCGTCGATCCGGTCGAGAAGGGCGAGGTCTTCCGCGTGCACATACCAGGTTCCCGGCCATGACTCGTCGCGGTCTCGGATGCTGACGGGCACAATGCGTCCCTGCTTCTCCAAAGAGCCGAGCGCCGCCGGCAGATTCACATACTTCCATCGAATGAAGTGGTCGCGGATATCCGTCGATGGTGCGACACCAAGCGCTCGCAGCGAGATCTCCGCCGCCCAGCGGACGATGGCCGGCTCCCCCAGCCTGGGCTTCGGAGTCCAGGGGGGCAGGCACCGCTCCGAGAGATCCCAGAGTTTCTGACCACCGCTTCTTCCCGCCACCATCACCTGTCCCATCATCTGCAGGTAGAAAAGCATCATGCCGACGTTGCGGCCGTTGTTCCACCCGCTGCTCTGCCAGGCGCCGGTCGACTGATCCTCGAAGGCGCGCGAGGGTAGTGGGCCCCGTTTTCGAATCTGGCGCAGCATGCTACGTCGCAACGAGTCATTCGCCTTCATCCAGGCGAGGACGCGCTGCGACTGTCGCTCGCCTGAAGTCGTGAACCCATGCCAAAAGCCCTTGCCGGTGGCCACTCGATGCATGATCCAGCGGTAAATCGGATAGTGCTCGGTCACCACAATCGATGCGGCATGCGCCCACGACTCGAACAGCCGGCGCTCATCCCACAGCAGGGTCTCCAGGTGCTTTGGCTCGTAGGGCCCAACGCGGCTGAAGACGACGAGCTGGTGACTCGGCGCGGCCACGCTGGTCGGGTCGAGCTGCAGGAAGCCTAAATCCCTGGTAACTTCGAGGATCCCGTCCGGAGTCGCCTTGCCGGTTTCACCGGCCAAACGCTGGCGCGTAATCGCCAGGCGCCGGGCCGTCGTCGCCGAGATGGTACGCATCGACGAAGCTTAGTCAAGAGGGTATGCGATGGTCCAACGGCTCGATACGATGCAGTTGCCAGGCCGACATGGCCGGGAGAGCCGGCACCGGAGGTAAACATGTCCAACACCAACATTCGAGCTGCACTTGCGAATGCCATTGCCTATCTCAAAACACACCCCGAAGAAGCCCGCTACACCGACAGCCCCGCAACTGCCGTCTTGGAGTCCGGGCTTGCCGTGACGGTCCAAGGCCCGCAGGGCATGTCAATCCATACCGACATGCCGAAGTCGGTGGGGGGTTCTGACCAGTCGCCGTCCCACGGGTGGCTGCTTCGAGCCGCCCAGGCCAGTTGCCTGGCGACGCTCATCGCGATGCGGGCTGCACAGCAAGGTCTGGAACCTGGTCGCATCGAGGTCGTCGTCGATAGCGAATCGGATGACCGGGGAATCCTCGGCATCGACGATTCGGTGCCCGCCGGACCAATAAGCTCGCGTGCACAGGTGCGGGATCGGAGGGAATGGCGTTGTGCCTGAGCAGCTCGACGCCCTGATCCGCTGGGCCGACAGCCACTGCCCGGTCCAGGATGCGGTCAGGCGGGCCGTTCCCTGCACTGTCGAAGCCGACAATTAGGAACGCCGCCTATGAGCACCAACCCGACTTGTCCCACATGTGGCCGAGATCTCGACGCCCATAATCGACATGTCCGGTTCAAGTTTCCCGACCCGGTGCTAGCCGCATCCGAGAATCAGAGAGGAAGGGCTTGGCAGTCCGATCCCGACGCCAATCGCGCCGTCATGATGCAGGTTCCCGAGGTAGGCCCCTTTCTTCGAGCTTTGCTACCCGTTCACCTGAGTGGCGGCTATATGCTCACGTTCGGCTTGTGGCTCCTGGTCCGTCCTGACGACCTCCAACGCGGCTTCCGCGTCTGGTGGTCACCGGAATACGCATTCTTCAAGGTCGACGGCTGGCTGGCCAACGCCATACCCCCGTGGGGATTACTGGCCGCTCCTGTTAGCGCAGTCGTTCGTGACCCGAACCAGACGCCTTATTGCGCTAAGAGCACTGAGCCAACGCTCGCACGAGTCCTAGGCGACGAATGGCCTCACGAGGATGTGCTCGGGGCACTGCCAGGTGATCTAGGGCGAGCCTGACTTTCGACTCTTAAGCCTCTCGGATCCAAGCGGGAAAGTATGGAGCCGCCTCGGGGATTCGAACCCCGGACCGATGGTTTACGAAACCATTGCTCTACCGCTGAGCTAAGGCGGCTCGCTTAGCGCCCGGCTATTGTACGGCTCCGTAACGCCGGAAGCGGTCTTAGCTGGCGGCGGCGCCGGCGTGTTCTTTGGCGCCGGCCTTACGCAGGATGAACTCGCCGCGCTCGGCATCCACCACCACCGTGTCGCCCTCTTTGAACTGGCCGTCGAGCACCGCCATGGCGAGCGGGTCCTGGATCCGCCGCTGGATCACCCGCTTCAGGGGGCGGGCGCCGTAGTTTGGATCGTAGCCCTCTTCCGCGATCAACTCGAGGGCCGCCGGGGTGAGCTGCAAGGCGATCCGCCGCTCGGCGAGGCGCTTGCGTAGCCGCTCCAGCTGGATGTTGACGATCTGCTTGATCTGCTCGCGGCTGAGCGGGCTGAAGATGATGATCTCGTCGATGCGGTTGAGGAACTCGGGCCGGAAGTTGTGCCGGACCGCCTCGAGCACTGCCTTCTCCTTGTCGTCCTCGGTCAGGCTCTGGTCCTGAAGGATGTGGCTTCCCAGGTTGGAGGTCATGATGATCACCGTGTTGCGGAAGTCGACGGTGCGGCCCTGGCCGTCGGTCAGGCGCCCGTCCTCCAGGATCTGCAGCAGGATGTTGAACACGTCCGGGTGCGCCTTCTCGATCTCGTCGAAGAGGATGACACTGTAGGGCCGGCGGCGAACCGACTCGGTTAGCTGACCACCTTCCTCGTAGCCGACATAGCCGGGTGGCGCGCCGACGAGACGGGCGACGGTGTGCTTCTCCATGTACTCCGACATGTCGATGCGGATCATTGCCTGCTCGTCGTCGAAGAGGAATTCCGCCAGGGCGCGAGCCAGCTCGGTCTTGCCGACGCCGGTCGGGCCGAGGAAGATGAACGACCCGATCGGTCGGTTGGGATCGCTCAGTCCGGCGCGGCCGCGACGCACCGCATTGGCCACGGCCGTTACGGCCTCGTCCTGGCCGACCACCCGCGCGTGCAAGCGCTCTTCCATCTTGATCAGCTTCTGAACCTCGCCCTCGAGCATCTTTTGCACCGGGATGCCGGTCCAGCGAGACACGATCTTCGCGATGTCTTCCTCGTCGACCTCTTCCTTGAGGAGGCGGTGCTCTTTCTGGAGCGCCACCAGCTCGCCGTTCTTGGACTCGAGCTCTTTCTGCACCTTGGGGGCGTCGCCGTACTTCAGACGGGCCGCCACTTCGAAGTCGGCCATCCGCTCAGCGCGCTCGGCCTCGAGCCGCAACTGCTCCTGCCGCGCCTTGAGCTCACGGATCTGCTGGATGAGCGCCTTCTCCTGCTGCCACTGCGACCGCATGACCTTGCTCTTTTCCTGCAGATTGGCGAGCTCTTTCTCGATGGCGTTGAGCCGGTCCTTCGAGGCCCGGTCCTGTTCTTTCTTGAGCGCCTGCCGCTCGATCTCGAGCTGGCGAATCTGGCGCTCGATCTCATCGAGCTCCTGCGGCAAACTGTCGATCTCCATGCGGAGGCTGGACGCGGCCTCGTCGATCAGGTCGATCGCCTTGTCCGGAAGGAAGCGGTCGGTGATGTAGCGGTGCGAGAGGACGGCGGCGGACACGATCGCGGAGTCAGTGACCCGCACCCCGTGATGGACTTCGTATTTTTCCTTCAAGCCGCGCAGGATCGAGATGGTGTCCTCCACCGACGGCTCGCCGACGAAGATCGGCTGGAATCGGCGTTCCAGCGCCGCATCCTTTTCGATGTGCTTCCGGTACTCATCGAGCGTGGTGGCCCCGACACAGCGAAGCTGACCTCGAGCCAGCGCCGGCTTGAGCAGGTTGGAGGCGTCCATGGCACCTTCCGCCGCGCCGGCCCCCACCAGGGTGTGAAGCTCGTCGATAAAGAGGACAACCTGGCCGTTCGCCGACTCGATCTCTTTCAAGACCGCCTTGAGACGGTCCTCGAACTCGCCCCGGTACTTGGTCCCCGCGATCAGCGAACCGAGGTCCAGCGAGTGCACGCGTTTGTCTTTGAGTGACTCGGGCACATCGCCCTGCGCGATCCGCTGGGCAAGGCCCTCGACGATGGCCGTCTTGCCCACGCCGGCCTCACCGATCAGCACGGGGTTGTTCTTGGTCCGGCGCGAGAGCACCTGGATGACGCGGCGAATCTCCTGCTCACGACCAATGACCGGGTCGAGCTTTCCCTCGCGCGCCAGGGCGGTGAGATCTCGCGTGTATTTCTCGAGTGCCTGGAACTTGGACTCCGGCGTCGCGTCGGTCACCCTGGTCGACCCGCGCACCTGGGTGAGCGCCTGAAGCAGCTTCTCGCGGCTGACGCCGACCCGTTGCAGGACCTTGGCGGCCTCGCTGTTCGACTCCTCGGCAATGGCGAGCAGAAGGTGCTCGGTCGAGAGGTACTCATCCTTGAGTCGTTCCATCTCGGTCGACGCGGCGTCGAGCAGTCGGCGCAGCCGCGAGCCGAGGTAGGTGTCGGCGCCGTAGACCTTGGGCAGCCGATCGAGCTGCGCTTTGAGGTCGGTTGCGACTCGGTCCGGATCGACGCCGACCTGTCGCAGGATGGGCGGAACGGTGCCATCCTGCTGCTGGAGCAAGGCCAGGAGCAGGTGCTCCGGTGTGATTTCCTGGTGCTGGGCTTCCTGGGCAAGGGTCTGCGCCTGCTGGATCGCCTCCTGGGTCTTTTCGGTTAATCGGTCAGGACGGAACGGCATAGTGTGGGTGTACCCGGCCCAGAATATCGCTTAAACCAGCCCGCCGCCAAATCACCCCACCCTGTCCCTCCCCGTGGGGGAGGGACAGAGCGAGCTCGGTTTTAGACCTCTTTGAAGTCGGCGTCGACGACATCGCCGTCGGCCGGCTTGCCGGATCCGGGGCCTTCCGTGCCGGTGGCCGACTGGGCTCCGGCGCCGGCGCCCTGCGCCTGCCGATAAACGGCTTCGCCGATTTTCTGCATCGCGGTAGCCAGTTCCTGGCTGGTCGACCGCATGCGCTCAACGTCGTTGTCCTTGATCGCCTGCTTCACCGGCTCGATCTTGCTCTCGACCTCCGAACGGACGGAGGCATCCACCTTGTCGGCATTCTCCTGCAGGACCTTCTCGGCCTGATAGACCAGGCTATCGGCCTGGTTGCGGGCCTCGATTTCCTCACGATGCTTGCGGTCCTCTTCGGCATGCGACTCGGCGTCCTTTACCATCCGCTGGACCTCGTCCTTGTTCAGCGTGGTCGAGGCGGTGATCGTCACCTTCTGCTCCTTGCCGGTGCCAAGGTCCTTGGCCCGCACATTAAGGATGCCGTTGGCGTCGATGTCGAACGTCACTTCGACTTGCGGTACGCCGCGGGGCGCGGGTGCAATGCCATCGAGATGGAATTTTCCGAGCGTCTTGTTCGCCGACGCCATGTCGCGCTCTCCCTGGAGCACATGGATCTCCACCGACGGCTGGTTGTCCGACGCGGTCGAGAACACCTGGCTCTTCGAGGTCGGGATCGTCGTATTGCGCTCGATCAGCTTGGTATTGACGCCACCGAGCGTCTCCAGGCCCAGCGACAGCGGCGTCACGTCGAGCAGCAGGACATCCTTGACCTCGCCCTTCAGCACGCCCGCCTGGATGGCGGCGCCGACGGCGACCACCTCATCCGGGTTGACACCGCGGTGCGGCTCCTTCCCGTTGGTGAGCTTCTTAACCAGCTCCTGGATGGCCGGCATCCGGGTTGCGCCGCCGACGAGGATCACCTCGTCTAACTCGGCCGGGGTCAGCTCCGCGTCCTTGAGAGCGGCGTTGAAGGGGCCGACGCAGCGATCGGTCAGGTCCGTGGTGAGCTGTTCGAACTTGGACCGGGTGATCTTGATGTCGAGGTGCTTCGGGCCGTTCTGGTCGGCCGTGATGAACGGCAGATTGACTTCGGTTTCCATCCGGCTGGAGAGCTCGATCTTCGCCTTCTCGGCAGCCTCGGTCAGACGCTGCAGGGCCTGTCGGTCCTGGCGGAGGTCGATCCCCTGCTCTTTCTTGAACTCATCGGCGATGTAGTCAACCAGGCGGCGGTCGTAGTCGTCGCCGCCCAGGTGGGTATCGCCGTTGGTCGCCTTGACCTCGAAGACCCCCTCGCCGACTTCCAGAACGGAAACGTCATAGGTGCCGCCACCGAGGTCGAACACGAGGATCTTCTCGTTCTCTTTCTTGTCGAGGCCGTAAGCCAGCGCGGCCGCGGTGGGCTCATTGATGATGCGGACGACGTTGAGGCCGGCGATCTCGCCGGCATTCTTGGTGGCCTGCCGCTGGGAGTCGTTGAAGTAGGCCGGCACGGTGATCACCGCGTCCGTCACCTTCTCGCCGAGGTAGGATTCGGCGTCGGTCTTCAACTTTTGCAGGATCATGGCCGAGATCTGTTCGGGCGTGTACCGCTTTCCCTGGATCTCGACTTCCACCCGGCCGGCGTTGCCGGTGACGACCTTGTAGGGAACCATCTTCCGCTCGGTCTCCACCTCGTCGTATTTGCGACCCATGAAACGCTTGATGGAGAAGACCGTGTTCTCCGGGTTGACAGCCGCCTGCCGCCGGGCCAGCTGGCCGACGAGCCGCTCCCCCGTCTTGGTAAAGGCGACGACCGAGGGCGTGGTCCGTCCGCCTTCCGCGTTCGGAATGACGACTGGTTCGCCGGCTTCCATGACGGCGATTACTGAGTTCGTGGTCCCCAGGTCGATGCCTACGGTCTTTGCCATCTTTTCGACTCCTTGAGTATGTGCGGGCCCGGCACGCGCCGCGCCGGGGGCAAGCTGCGCCGTATATACCCTCGCGTTTTCGGCGCTAAACGAATCCAGCGCGTCCGCTTTAGCTTGCCGTATGTGGGTAGAGTTAGTCTAGGAGCGAATGCGGACGGTGATCGTCGGCTGCGGGCGAGTCGGCTCGAGCCTGGCCCGGCAGCTGAGTGAAGAGGGAGACGACGTCGCCGTCGTGGACTCTAGCGAGGCCGCCTTCAACCGGCTGGGCGAGGATTTTGCCGGCGAGATGGTGTTCGGCTCGGCGGTGGATGAGGATATCCTCCGGCGTGCCGGCACCGATCGCGCCGAGGCCTTCGTGGCCGTCACCAACGCCGACACCACCAACATCATGGCCGCCCAACTCGCCCAGCACGAGTTCGGCGTCAAGAAGGTGATCTGCCGCATCTACGACCCGGCCCGCGCCGACCTCTACGCGGAGCTGGGCATCGAGACCATCTGCCCCACCACCATCGGCGCCAATAAGGTCGAGCGCTTCTTCGAGAAGTAGTGAGCCGCACCGCATGATGCAATATCGATTGACACGGCTCTTCGGCTTCGCCGCGCTGGTGCTCGGTGTGCTCATCCTGGCGCGGGACGTCATCGAGGTGCACTCGGTACCGTACGGCATCGCCGGGGTCGGCCTGCTGGCCTTCGGTGCCTGGCGACTGCAGGCGGCGAACCGGCTGCGCCCTTGAACCTCGTCCTCAATCCGCTGGGTATCACCCTGGCGGTCGCTTTCATCGTCGGTCTGGCCGGAACCCTCGGCTGGATGCTGCGCGTGCCCCCGCCGGCCCCTCGCGGCGCAACCAGCAGCGTGCGGTCCGTCGAGGCGATCCGCAAGGTGCTGGTGCCGATCCTCGACCTCGGCGCCTCCGTGCGGGCGGTGGAACTGGCGGCCCGGTTGAACCAGGGCCACAAGGCCCAGATGCTGATCGTCTACGTGCACGAGATTCCGCTCCAGGCGCCGCTCGTCACGCCGCAAAAGGATCCCCGCATCCAGCGGGCGCTCGACGCCGCCGCCTTCATCGCAACCCAGCACGCCATCCAGCCACGCACCCAGGTCAACGCCGCCCGCCAGGCCGGCCACCGGATCGTGGAGATCGCCCGCGAGGAGTCCGTCGACTTGATCGTGATGGGGATCAGCCATCAAAACCGCCCGAACGAAAGCCCTCTCGGCCGGGTTGCCGAGCATGTCGTTCGGAACGCCCACTGCGAGGTGGTGGTCGACCGCGTCCCGCGTCAGAAGGTGACGCTGATCCCCAGCGAGCTTACCTAGCTCCTGGGCGTCAGCGCATCGCGACGTTGAAGGCGAGCACCGTGGCGATCGCGTTGCTCAGCCCATGCAGCAGGATGCTGTTGGTCAACCATCCGGTCCGCTGGTAGACCAGGGCCAGTACGATCCCCATGAATATGAAGGTTGGCAAGAGGGCCCAACTGACGGCGGGGCTGGCATGGGCGAGGCCGAAGGCGACCGCACTGACGACCACGGCGGCCGACAACGGGATTCGGTTCCGCAACAGCCGAAAGAGCATGCCGCGGAAGAACGCTTCCTCACAGATGGGGGCGGCGACCGCGGTCACCAGCAACGCCAGCAGCAGGAGGCCGATTCCGTTGGGATGCTGGAGGAAGATCAGGCGGCTGTTGCTCGGCACCGCTCGGCCGCCGTTGAGGGCCCAGGCCGATACGGTCGTGACCAGCAGGATGCCGAGGTACCAGGGAAAGAGCAGGAGGAGGGTGAGGCCCAGGTCACGGGGGGTGGGCCAGCGCAGCCCGAGAAAGACGAGCGGCGCCCGCAGTCGCCGAAGCGCGACCGCGATCCCCGCCCCGAGCGCCAGGTAGACGGCGAGCGTCGCGCTCAGCACGATCGTCTGCAGGTTGGCGCGGTACAAGCCACGATCCAGGCGGGCCAGTGCCACCAGCACGGCGAACACCAGGATGATGCCCAGGACGGTGAAGGCGACCACCGGGACCAGGTCGAGCCAGCGCAGCCGCTGCGCCGCCGGAGGTGGTGCAATCGGCGCCAGCCCCTCCATCGATTAATTATCGGGAGTCGGAGGCGTTCAGCCGGCGATGCGGTGGCCGATCCGTTCACCATAGGGCAGGCCGAGCGTCGCCCGGATCTCCAGGCTGAGGCGGGGAAGAACGACCCGGGATTTCAAGAAGTACCGCTGCACATTGGGCGCCATGTGCCACCAGAGATTGTCCTCGGGCATGTGGTTGCTCACGATCCAAATCGGAATCGCACCACAGACCGGGTCGGCGGCCCACCGCTCGATCAACTCGCGCCCATCGAGGTCAGGCAGCTTGAGGTCCGCCAGGATCAAGGCGGGGACACGGCCGCGGACGAAGGCGTCGGCCTCCCGGCCGCTGCGGACGTGCTCGAGGGGGATCCCATCCTTATGAAGTTGCATCACGTAGAGGTCGGCGATATCGGGGTCGTCTTCAATGAGTAAGACCCGCAACTCCCTCGCCACACCAGCGACATTAAGAGAGCGAGCTTGCGAGCAGCCTTGCGCCGCCCTGGAAACGATCTTGCCTGCGATCGGTTCAGGCGGCGGGCCGCATCCGGTTTCGTGCGGTTCGGTAGGCGTCGTAGGCGCAAAAGGCCCAGAGCCCAAGACCACCGAGATCGAGAGGAACCCCCACCACCGCGCCGACGACGCTCAGGTCGAGCTCCGTCCCGATGACGAGCGGACCGACAATGCCGGCGAAGAACGCCAGGCCTTTGAGCGGCGCGCCCGCATACCAGTGGCCGAGGCCGGGAACGATCGATAGCCGCGCGGCTCGGGCCGGGTTCAGCGGCCGGTTCCTTTTGAATCGCTGCGTTCCATCGATGATCTCGCCCGTGAGCGGCTGGACCTGAAGCTGGGCGCCGCAGTGCGGACAGAACGCCGCCTCGGCCGCCACCGAGCGGCGACAGCGCGGACAGGTCTGCATGGAGCAAGCGTACTAGCATTACCGACGGTGCCGGCACCCGAAACCGACAAGCGCCGCTCGCTGCGCGACGCGATCGCCGAGCAGGTGCATGACGGCGATTCGATCGCCCTCGGGCTCGCCCTCGAGTCGGGCATTCCGTTCGCCGCCGTCCATGAGATCATCCGCCAGCAGCGCCGTGACCTGACTCTGATCGGTCCGATTTCCGACATGGCATTCGACCAGATGATCGCGGCGGGCACGGTGGCCAGGGTGATCGCCGCCTGGGTGGGAAACGTCGCCGGCGGCTCCGGATACGGCTTTCGACGGGCGTACGAGGAGGGCCAGCCACGGCGAATCGTGATGGAGGACCACTCCAACTTCAGCGTGGGACTGGCGCTGAAGGCGGGGGCTATGGGTCTCCCCTACCTGCCGACCTTCACCGGGCTCGGCGGCGATATCGTGCGCGGCCATCCCCGGATGCGATCCATCGACGATCCGTTCGGTGGCCCCAGCCTGCTGGCAGTGGGCGCGCTGCGGCCGGATGTTGCCATCGTCCACGTCCAGCGCGCGGATCGGCAAGGCAACGCGCACCTCTGGGGCAACCTCGGCCTGACGGTCGAGGCGGCCTACGCCGCCCGCCGCACAATCGTGACCTGCGAGGAGATCGTCCCGGACGACGTGATCCGCAGCGACCCCAACCGGACGGTGATCCCCGGCTTCCTCGTCACCGCCGTGGTCGAGGAGCCCGGGGGCGCCCTCCCCTCCTCGACGCAGGGCTACTGGCGCCGAGACTTCGAGCCGTTTCTGACCTACCACCGGCTCTCGCGGACGCCCGAGGGGTTCGCCGCCTGGTTGCGCGAATGGGTGCTGGAGCTCGCCGACCGGCAGGCGTACCTGCAGCATATGGGTGAGGCGACCCTCGAGCGGCTGCGCGTCACGGATCGGCGGCCGGCCGCCGCCGCGAACTTCGCGCCATGACGCCGGCCTATACCCGGCGAGAGCTGATGGTGGTCGCGGCGGCTCGCGAAATCCGTGACCATGAGGTCGTCTTCGTCGGCATGCGGCTTCCCCTGCTCGGCTTCGGGCTGGCCAAGGCAACCCACGCGCCCAACGCGGTCGGCCTGTTCGAGAACGGCGTCATCCGCGACCGGCCCGCCGAGGCGTTCATCTACACCATGGGCGATCCGCCCAACATTGCCGGGGCGCTCGCCTGCCTCGGCCTGATCGACGTCATGAGCCTGCTGCAACAGGGCCGGGTCGACGTGGGCTTCATCGGCGGCGCGGAAATCGATCCGCTCGGGAACCTGAACACCACCCGCACCAGCGGGAGCGGCAGCCTGGTCCGCCTCCCCGGGAGCGGGGGTGCCGGTGACATCGCATCCCTCGCCGGCCGAACCGTTTTGATCATGGAGCATGAGCCGCGCCGCTTTCGCGAGCGCGTCGACTACATCACCTCGCCGGGCCACTTTCCTGGTCGGCGCCGCGGCGGCCCGGCCACGCTGATCACCACGCTGGGCGTCTTCGACCTCTCAACCGGCCGAGTGGGCGCCACCAGCCTGCACCCGGGGGTCACCGCCCAGCAGGTGCGGGCGGCGACCGGCTTCCCAATCACGATCGACGATCAGGTTGCCGCCACGACCGCGCCCTCGGCCGATGAGCTGGCCTACATCCGGGGTGCCGATCCGCAGGGATTCTGGACGGGCGATACGATGAAACCCCGATGAGCGCGGTGGCCCCCGTCTGGTCACCGACGGAGCAGCAGGCGCGGCAAAGCCGGCTCTGGCGGTTCATGCAGGCACACGGCTGCGTCACCTACCTCGACCTCTGCCAGAAGGCGGCGCAGAACCCGACCTGGTTCTGGGACGCACTGGTCAAGGAGCTCGGCATCGTCTGGTCGACGCCCTACCGCGAGGTCATGGACGCCTCGGCGGGCGTGCCTTTCGTCCGGTGGTTCCCTGGTGGCCGCTTGAATGCGTATGAGTCGGCCGTGCCGGCCCACCGCCGGTCGGATCCGGATCGGATCGCCATCATCGGCGAGACTGAAGCCGGGGCGACGCGACAGCTGACTTACGCCCAGCTGGAAGACGCGGTGGAGCGCTCCGCCGCCGGCCTTCACGCGATCGGTGTCGCGCGCGGGGTCGCGGTCGGCCTCTACCTGCCGCTGGTGGTCGAGAACGCCGTAGCCCTACTGGCCTGCACCAAGCTCGGCGCCGTCGCGGTCCCGCTCTTCTCCGGCTTCGGCGCGGAAGCGATCCGCCAGCGGCTCGCCGACGCGGACGCGCGGGTGCTGATCACCGCCGACGGCGCGATCCGTCGGGGACGCCCGGTGCCGATGAAGCCGATTGCCGACCAGGCCGCTGCTGGGCTGCCGCAGCTGGAGCGGCTGGTGGTCGTGGCCTGCGCCGGCATCGATGTGCCAATGCAGGCCGGCCGCGACCTTGCCTGGACCGACCTGGCCGGATCGGCCCGTGTCCCCACCGAGACGATGCGCTCCGACGAGCCGCTCCTCCTCCTTTACACCTCGGGCACCACCGGCCGGCCGAAAGGCACCGTCCATGGCCACGCCGGCCTGCCGATCAAGAGCGCGCAGGACTGGGCCCTCGGAATGGACGTCCGCCCGGCCGAGCGGGTCATGTGGGTGACGGACATGGGCTGGGTGATGGGCCCGCTGCTGGTCTTCGGCAGCCTGATGCTCGGCGGCACCGCGGTTCTCTACGACGGTGCCCCCGACCACCCGGATCCCCGCCGCGTGTGGACGGTGGCCGAGCGTCACGGGGTCAGCCACCTCGGCATCTCCCCCACCCTCACCCGGGTGTTGATGGCGTCCGGCGAGCGGGCCGCGCCGGCGCAGCCCCTGTCCCGGCTGCGGGTCCTGGCCTCCACCGGTGAGCCCTGGACGCCGGAAGCCTGGACCTGGCTCTTCGAGGTCGTCGGGCGTGGCGCGGTGCCGATCATGAACTACTCGGGCGGGACCGAATGCGGCGGCGGCCTGGTCTCGGGCAACTTCCTGACACCGTCGAAGCCCGGCAGCTTCGCCGGTCCCATCCCCGGCATCGACGCCGCCGTGTTCGATGAGCAGGGTCACCCGGTACGAGGCCAGGTCGGCGAGCTCGTGGTCCGCCAGCCATACCTCGGCATGACGCTCGGACTCTGGAAGGATCCGCAACGTTACCTGGAGACCTACTGGTCACGCTGGCCCGGCGTCTGGGTGCACGGTGATTGGGCGATGGTCGATGAGGATGGCCTCTGGTACATTCTCGGCCGCTCCGATGACACCATCAAGGTCGCGGGTAAACGCGTCGGACCGGCGGAGGTGGAGGCCGCCGCCCTCGACGGCACCGCCGTCGCCGAGGCGGCCGCCGTCGGGATCCCGGATCCGTTGAAGGGTCAGTCCGTCGTCGTGTTCGCGGTGCCCCGGCCGGATGCCGACCCGGCCTCCATTCCGGCGGCGGTCTCGGGCAGCGTCGAACGCTCATTGGGCAAGCCCTTCAAGCCATCGGCCGTCCACGTGGTCCCCCGCCTCCCCAAGACCCGCAACGGCAAGATCCTTCGGCGGGTCATCCGCAACGTCTTCCTCGGCGATCCGCCGGGCGACCTGTCGGCGATCGACGATATGGGATCACTGGATCCGATCCGGGCGCTGGGAAAGCGCGGCACGCCCTAACCGCGGCGCGGCGGGATCTAGCGGAAGTACTCGCGTAGCGGGACGTTGCTCGACGAGCCGGCGGCGCCGAGATGGGCGAGGTGGAAGCCGTCCTCGATGGTCCGCAGCAGGCCGTAGTGGTTTTCGGCGATGCCGGAGCGGAAGCCAGCTCGTGCGCTCGGCGAGATGACCAGGGTCGCCACATGCCCGCCCCCACCATTCCCGCAGCAGCCGGCATTGCTCGTGCCCTCATCCCAGGTGATGAAGAGGACGCCGCCGTTGCGGAAGGCGGCCGAGGCGGTGATCGTCGGGACGACGTTGCGCAGCCAGTTGTCACCGGTGGAGACCGCGCAGTCATGGGTGTCGTTGCACATGTTGGGTGTGATCCAGGCGAAATTCGGCACCTGGCCACTGCTCATGTCGGCCCCGAACAGGGTGAACGGGACGACGTGCGCTGCGCAACGGGCCGCGTTGGTGCGGATGTCGTTGTAGTACATGAACGGGTTGTGCTTCATCGCGTAGTTGCCAGAGGCCGCGCCCATGTAGCAGGGCGTCGGCATATCTTCCATGTAGGCCTTCCAGGAGCGACCACTTGCCTCCACCTGGTCGGCGATGTTGGTCGCGCTCACATAGCAGGTGGTGCAGTCGCTCGTAATTCCAAACGTGCTGCCGGCGGTCAGCGCGAGGTAGTTGGGCAGGCTCGGATGCGAGACCCCGTAGTAGTTCGTGGCCAGGCCGTAGCTGGCGGCCAGCCCGTTGGTATACGGCGCCGCGGCGCTACCGATGACGCTGCCGTATTCGTGGTTTTCCATCACGATCACAAAGACGTGTGAGAACGCGGGGACCACGCTCGGGGCCGGGGTGGGCGGTGGGGCCGTCGGCGCCGGCTTGCTCGGAGTGGGCGGTGGTGGGGCCGTCGGCGCCGGCTTGCTCGAGGCGGACGCCTGCACCGTGGCCGCGACGCTCGCGGCGGGGGAAGGCGCCGTTGTCGCCAGCACGGTGCGATTGGCGAGCTCGGCCTTGCGGTCGTCGTCGTCCCGGCCCGGAGCGACCGCCGACGGGCGGGGCGTGATGCTCGCGCTGGTGGCGGAGTTCGAGGCTCGGCTGCCGAGCACCAGCGCCGTCGGAATGGCCACCAAAAGACCGGCGCCGAGGACGATCAGGGCGACGCGCAGGCTGGACAAGCTCATGCCCCGATTGACGCGATCGCCCTTGGCAGTCTTGCGGTTTGCACGTAGCGTGACACAACGTGCAGGTGAATCTATTTGCCTGGTCCACACGTTGTACGTGGTAGGAGAGGCATGATGAAACCGCTCAGCGCCGAGCTGGCCGCCCGAGCCTGGGAATTTGCCCAGGGCCTCGACCTTGCCGAGTACGGCCGGCTCCAGGATGAGGTTCGCCGGACCTGGCCAGCAACCGCCAAGCTCAACGGCCTCGATTTCGACCGGGCCTTCCTCGCCTTCATCGCGGAGCGCTGGCTCGACAAAGCAGCGTAAGTTCGCGACCAGTACATCGTTACTCGCGCAGGCCCGGACATGTCCATCAACGACGGCCTGGCGCTTATTCGCCGGCATGACTTCGAAGGCGCGCTGCCGCTACTGGCCGCTGAGGTGCGCAAGCGTCCCGACGACGCCTACGCCGCCTATTACCTGGCCTATGCCTTCGTCGGCGCCCAGGACCCTCAGCCGGCCGTAACGCTGCTCGCGAAGATCATCGAGGTCCACCCGGACTTCACCGATGCCCACACCTTGCTGGGCCTGGCCCGGATCAGGACGTCGGACTTCGCCGGCGCGGCCACCGAGTACGAGGCGGTCCTTGGGCGGGAGCCCAAGAATGCTGCTGCGCTGCTCGGCATGGGCATGATCGCGTACTGGAAACGGGAGACGGCCATGGCGGAGGACTACCTCGACCGCGCCCTGCGCGGCGACCCGGGGGCACGTGATGCGCTCGTCTTCAAGGCCGACCTGCGCTATGCGGCGGGCGACATCACCGGGGCGGTGATGCTCCTGCGCGACGCCAAACGGCTGCGCCGTCCGGCGCTGCCGGAGGTGGCCGATAGCGAGATCGCCGACCGCCTGTTCCGTTACGAAGCCGCGCTGCAGCCCCTTCGCAAAGCCCGCGGTGGCCTGCCGGAGATGCCGGGCTGGGTGTTGTGCGTGGTCGGAGTCACGCTCGCCCTCACCTTCATGGCCTCCGCCGGACTGCCCGGCGCGTGGAGTGGGATGCGACATTATCAGGACGGCAAAGCGCGGCTGGCCAGCCTCGACTACGCGGGCTGCGCCGCCGAAATGGAGCAGGGCGTCGAAGCCGTGCCGACCTCGCCCAAGGTTTGGGCGTACGAGGCGTTCTGCTACCTGCTCGACAAGGACACCAAAGCCGGGCTTTCCGCCTGGTACACGGCCCGCAGCTACGATCCCGCCATTACGCTCGACACCAAATCAGAGCAGCAGATCCTGCTGATCCGGGTCCGGCTTGCCAGCCTGCCACCGAAGGGAGCACAGTGAGCGGCGCGCTCGACCCGATCCAGGAAGACCTGCCTCTGGAACTCGAGGCTGGGCCGGCCGAGCGGCGCGATCTCCGCCCGGCCCAACCACGCCTCGAGCTGCCGCCCTCCCTGTACGAGCAGATCTGGACGAAGCTGCGTACGTTGCCCTGGGCTCGCTGGCGCGCGCAGGCGACCCCCGTGCTGAAGGCCGGCGCCGAGCAGCTCGGCACGGTCGCGAAAGTCGCGGTGAGCCGCGGCGGGACCGTCGCCCGGGTGGCCGTCAGGCGCGGAACGCCGTACACCCTGCAGCTCGCCAGGGCGACCGCCCGCATCAGCCTGGTCCGGGCGTTCCCGCTGCTGATCGCCCGCACGATCCACCTGTTCGGCTTTCCGGCCGTCGTGCTCCGGACGGCGATCCAATTCGCGATCGCGCACCGCGCCGGTCTGACGATCGATGAGGTTACCTACTTTCGGGTTGACGACCCGGCCGGGTACACCGTCTACGAGGCCCCGCCGCGATTGGGCACCGCGATCGCGATCACCTATCTCCCCACCCTGGTGTTGTGGTTCCTGGCGGTCATCTGTCTCGCGCCCGCGCTGACTCCGCGGACGGTGCTTCACCTGCCCACCACCTGGCTGACCTGGGTGCAGCTCTGGCTGGGCCTGGCGTTCGCATCCCACATGCTGCCGTCGTACGAAGAGGCCGGGCCGGTCGCCGAGCAGGCGCGCGTCGGGGTGGTCAAGGCTGACCCGATCTCGGTTTTCTGGGTAATCCCGGCGCAGATCGTCGCGGTGCTGACTCGATTCGGCGGCATCGTGCCGGCGATCGCCGGGGTGCTCGCCTGCTGGTGGCTGGCGGGCGCCATCTTCCGCTAGCCGCCGCGTTCGGCGGGGCGGCGTTTCCTGTACGCTTCCCCGGTGGCCAGCAGCCGCTCCCTGGGGGTACTGTTGAGTCTGCTTGCCGCAGCCCTATTCTCGGGATGCGGCGACGACCAGAGTGCACCACCGCCGCTGCAGGCGACCGCCTCTTCCTCGGTCGACTGCAAAACCGGCCAGGGGTACCAGCACACCACGCTCGCCTACCGGCTCTGCTTCCCGAGCGGGTGGACCCGGCGCGATTACACGGCAGAGCCCGGGGCCGGTGGTGCGGTCAGCGTCGTCGCGTTCGGGCCGCCCTCAGCGGTGCCGGCCCATGTCCCAGCGTCCGGCGCCTTCATCCCGCCGATCGCCGTCAGGGTCGTGGCCGGGCCCAAGGATCAGGCGGAGGCCAGCCTTGCCCTGGGCAACGAGGTGACCCAAACGACGGTCGCGGGGATCGCGTCCGACAAGATCGTGGTTAGCGATTCCGGCCCGGCGACCGGCGCGGTGATCATCGTCTTCGAGCGCCAGGCCAATACCTTTGAGATCGAAGAAGCGCCGGGCGGTACGTACGATGCCGCCTTCAAGCTGGTACTGGACAGCTTTTCCTTCCCTGCCGGCTGATCGAGACGATCGCATGATCAACTTGTCAGACTGCACCTGCGGGTGGAGATTTCGCCACGGTCTCCCCAGGGAAATTAGCCGGGTTGAGACTGCCTAACAGGTTAGGGTGAGGGGTCGTCAGCCCCTGATGTAGTGCTGCGCCATGGCCCAGGCGAGCTGGGCGACGCGGTAGCCTGCAGCCCTTCCGTCCAGATCACCCTGTTCAAAGTGAATGCCACCGTAGCGCCGGGAGAGGCCAGCCTGGTTCGCGGCGTCGCTCAAAGTTGCCCAGCGAAGGGTCAGGTCGCCGGGCGGCACGGTTCCCGCCTCGAATCTGGAGCTTCCGGCTGGAAACGTGACCGAAGCACCAAACCGGTCGCTCCCGGTGAAGAGCCTTAGGATCTCGGCCCCGGCCGCGCTGAAGGTGCTGTGACCCGAGCTGTACTCGGGGAAGGGCGGCACCGGGAAGGTTGAGGCCTGATAGGGCAACCAGTCCGCGCCGTCGATCCATCGAGTGCCTTGATAAGGCCCACCCCAGGCGCGAACCTGCTGTCCTCGAAAGAGGTAGCGGATGGCGGTGATCGGTCGGACGGAGTCGAAGAATCGCTTGTTGTCCCAGCAGCAGATGCTGGCGTCGAAGATGGCATTCGTGAGGGCAAAGAAGAGTTTGACATCGGCCTCGACCCCATGCTTGCCGGGACCGTGGTGGTCTCGGCGTGAAACAAACTGGGCGAAGAGGTTCCAATGCCCGGGGGGCAACTCGGAGCGGGGCCCATCCGCCCAGTACTCGGCGATCATCTTCTGCTCATCGCTGAGCCCGGCGCTGAGCGCGAGCACGGCGCGAGCCTGTGACTCGTAGTCGGGCGATCCGTAGGTGGCCGGCCCGGTCGGCGATCGTAGCTGGTCGATGTTCGTCAGCGCGAACGGTGCGACGTGCTGCCATTGGGCGCCGACAAAGGGTTGGGTGAAGTCGGATCCGCGTGCATCGATATACCGCAGCGGCTGCCACCGATTGGGGTCGCGGACGGTGGCCGTGTCGAGGCTGCCTCCGGATCTGAGATCCATAGGATCGTTGGCCGGCTCATAGCGGCTGTAATCCGCGTACGGAACGCCAAGCTTTCCACCAGGCTCATCCCCCAACTGGTTCGCGCCGTCGTGGTGCCGGTACTCGAGGACCGCTCCGGCGGCGACATTCCCGACTCCAGCGGGCGTGCTAACGTCGGTCGTCCTGTCGGCCGGTTCGTAACCGAGCCGCCGCATCAGCGGGTCGAAAACGCTGACCCGGTCACCAGGGAACAGGTCGACGGCCGCGCGGTAGGCGGCGAAGCTTATGGCCGCATTGATATTGGCCA